>NZ_PSVQ01000048.1:0-22185 GCF_002932395.1 Rathayibacter sp. AY1D9 | reverse complement strand
AGGTCGCCGCCGGCGAGCGCGAGGCCACCCGCCGCGTCGTCCTCGTCAACGGCGACGGACGCGTGCTCGGAGCCACGACCGCCGAGCCCTCCCGCCCTTCACGCTGATCGAGGAGCCGGCTCCGCCGGCGTACCGAGATCCCCTGCACCGGACCCCCTCTGCCGCACCCACGCCCCTCCCCGTGCCCGCTCGACCGCGGAGCTCGCGATACTGTGAGCCCTCTCACCCCGGACCTCCAAGGAGACGCACATGTCGGTCGGCCTGCTCGCGGTTGTCGATGACATCCTCACCGCCGCCCTGAAGGCGAGCGCCAAGACGGCGGGCGTCGTGATCGACGACGCGGCCGTCACCCCGCAGTACGTGCAGGGCCTCACGCCCGCGCGGGAGCTGCCGGTGGTCGGGCGGATCGCGCTGGGGAGCCTGTTCAACAAGTTCGTCATCATCATCCCGCTGGCGCTGCTGCTCTCGGCGTTCGCGCCGCAGGTGCTGCCGTACCTGCTGATCCTCGGCGGCGCGTTCCTCTGCTTCGAGGGGGCGGAGAAGGTGCTCGAGTGGTTCGGCGTCTCGCACGGCGGCCACGAGACGGAGGCGCGCGACGAGAAGAAGCTCGTCTTCGGCGCCATCCGCACCGACCTCATCCTGAGCACCGAGATCATGCTGATCGCGCTCGACGGCCTCGACCCCGACTTCGGGATCTGGCCCACGCTCGGCGCGCTCCTGGTCGTCGGGCTCGGGATGACCGTGCTCGTCTACGGCGCCGTCGCGCTGCTCGTGAAGATCGACGACGTGGGCCTGCGCCTGATGAAGAACGCGGCCCGCGGCGTGCGGCGCACCGGGGCGAGGATCGTCGCGTCGATGCCGGTCGTGTTCCGCGCGATCAGCATCATCGGGACGCTCGCCATGCTCTGGGTCGGCGGGCACCTCGTCGTCGCGAACCTCGCCGAGACGGTGTGGCACGGTCCGTACGACCTCGTGCACGTCGTCACCCACGCGGTCGAGGGCGCGGGCCCCGTCGTCGTCTGGCTGGCCGACACCTTCGTCTCGATGATCTTCGGCCTCGTGCTGGGTCTGGTCATCGCGGCCGTCGTGATGCGCGTCTCGCGCCTGCGCACCCGCGACGAGGCGGCCGCGGGGCACTGAGCGGGGTCTCGATACGCCGCGTGCCGCGGCCGGTCGACCGGCATAGGGGTGCGCGGTCGCTCCGCCGGCGCGGAGGTGTGCGGCTGCCCGACCGGCACGGATCCGTGCTGATCGAGTAGCCCGCGCCGCGGGCGTATCGGGATCCCACGACGCGCCGCTCGCGCCGCGCCGCTCCGACGGCGAACGACGGACCGCCCCCGTCCCCGGAGGGGCGGAGGCGGTCCGTGTCGGAGGGGGCGTCAGCAGCTGCGGGCCGCGTACGCTCCCGTCGCCACCGAGGTGACCTGCTCACCATCGACCGTGCCCGTCGCGGTGACGGTGGCCTGGCCGGCCGGCAGCGAGGCCGCGCGCGTGGTGAACGCGGCGCTGCCGCTCGCGCCGGGCGCGACTCCGGTGACCTGCTTCGACCCGGAGGGCGTCGCGATGGTCATCGAGACCGGCACGCCGGACTCGTTCTTCGCCGCGACGGTGAGCGTCACCTTGCCGGCGATGCAGCGGGTGGTCGCCGTGACCGCGACCGCGAGGGCGGCGGGCGCCTTCAGGGTCACCGTCACCGTCGTGGTCGAGGTGACGGAGCCGTCGGCCGCGCGGACCGCGATGGTCGCGACTCCGCCGTTCGCCGTCGTCGGCTGGGTGATCCGCACGGTGGCCGCCGAGTCGGTCGCCACTGCTCCGATCACCGGCATCGCCGTGCCCTCGACGGTGACCGCGTAGGAGGTGCGGGCCGGGTCGAACCCGGCGATGCCGGCTCCTCCGACGCGCAGGGCGCCCAGGGTGGCGACCGCGGCGGGCGAGGCGACCGACTCGTAGAGCTTGGTCTCGGCCACGATCAGGTGCGTGTTGTCGTAGGCGTTCATCACGACGCGGAAGGCCTTGGCCGTGACAGGCGCGAACGACGCGACCAGGGTCGGAGCCGTTCCTCCGGCCGGCGACGCGAGCGCCACGGCCGACTCGTACCCGGGGACCGCGGTCCAGGTCGTGCTGTCAGCGGCCTGGTACTGCAGCTGGTAGGTCTGCGCCCAGCTGGTGCCGCCGTCGGCCAGGAACTGCACCGACACCTTCTCGACCTGGTGGGTCGAGGGGAAGGTGTAGGTCAGCGAGCTCTGCGCGGCCTTGGTGCCGTTGGTCCAGTTCGACCAGCCCTTGTCGCCGTCCACGCCGTTGCGGGTGCGCTCCGGTCCGTAGCCCGACTCCGACGACGACGCGGTCGCGACGATGCCGGCGTCCGGGTTGAAGTTGCGGAGCGTGCCCGTGGTGACGAGCACCGTGAGCGTGGCGGGGAGCGTCGCGCCGTCGGCGGTCGCCGTTCCCGAGACCGTCACCTGCCCGGCCTGGGCGAGGGAAGCGGTGGTGAGCGGCGTCCAGTCCCAGACGACCGGCACCGGGAAGGTGCTGGCCGAGGCGCCCACGCGGGCGGGGACCGTCGTCGGGGCCGAGGCCTTCACTCCGGCGACCGAGGCGCCCGCGGCGGCCGTGACCGACACGGGGTCGGTCGCGGTCAGTCCGCCGACGTCGACGAGCGCGGTGACCGTGATCGTCTGGCCGTAGAGGTCGGTCGCGGTGCCGGGCACCTCGACGCGGCCGGTCGCGCCGTACGCCGAGTCGGCGGGGCGCTGCCAGGTGACGGCGAGCGGTGCGCCGGCTCCCCAGGAGTACTGCGGGGTGATGCTCGCGGGCAGGGTCGGAGCGACGCCCGCGGTGGTGCGGACGGCGATCGTCTGGCCGGCGGTCGGGGCGAGGTCGCGGAGGGACCACGACTGGTTCGCTCCGCCGTTGGAGGTGTAGACGCCGACCGACGCGTTGTCGGCGCTGGAGCCGCCGTTCACGTCGAGCGACTGGGCGATCGACTCGTTGACGAGCGAGAAGTTCACGCCATCGGTGGTGTTGACGATCCAGCGGGTCGCGGCGGTCGTCTTCGCCGCGTCGACGGACAGCGAGCGCAGGTCGGTGCCGGCGGTCGTGGCTCCGAGCACGCGTCCGTCGCCGTTGACGAGGACGACGCGGCGGGTGGCCTCGCGCTCGCCGGCGGCGACCTCGCGGACCGTCCAGGTCTGCTTGGCGGCCGAGGCGGAGTCGGTGGCGAGGCCGGTGATCGTGGTCGCGGCGCCCGACGGGTTGCCGGTCAGGGCCTTGCCGCTCTGGGTGCCGACCAGCTGGTAGCGGTGGCCGTCGCGCAGGGCGGGGGCGGAGTCGGCGACTCCCGAGACTCCGTCGATCGAGAAGCTCGTGACCGACTTGGCGGGCACGGTGATCGTGGCGGTGCGCGAGATGCGGTCGACGCTCACCGGGGTCTTCGCGACGAGGGCGTTGCTCGTGGGAGCGGCGGCCGAGGAGGCCTTCGTGGTGACGTACGGGGTGACCGTGGCGGTGTCGGCGATGGTGCCGAAGCGGGAGAGGTCGAGCACGACGGTCTTCTCGGTCGCGGTGCTGTTGGTGTGCACGACGGTCGCGCCCGAGCCGTCGCCGCGGACGCTGGCGGTGGAGGAGCTGTCGTTGGAGGGCATCAGGTGGTCGCCCTCGTGGATGAACTTGGTGAAGTTCCGGATGGTGTTGAACTTCGAGTTCGTCTCGACGCCGCAGACCGGGGCCTTGGTGGAGTCGCCACCGGCGTCGGCGACGCGGCGGACCGACTTCCAGACCTCGGTCCCGTTCTCCTGGTACGGCTTGCAGTCCAGGTCGATGTAGACGGAGCCCCAGTTGAGGTTCTCGCCCTTGGGCTTGGGCTGCTGCATGTTGTAGTAGTCCTCGACGGGCTGCCAGAGCACCCACGCCTTCGGCTCGAGCTCGCGCAGGTCGTCGTTGATGCGACCGGCGATGCCGAGGCCGTTCTCCATGTTGGTGGGGTCGAAGCCGGTGACCCAGTTGCCCTCGATCTCACTCATCCACAGGTCGGTGTCGGCCTGCTTCGCGAGGTCGCGGACCTTGAGGCGGCCCGAGGTGCCGTAGGTGTGGACGTTCATCCGGTCGACCTCGGCGCGGATCGCGGCGGAGTAGGCGGCCCAGTTCGTGGCGAAGATGTCGGGGTTGGTCTCGTCCATCGCGGCGAGGCCGGCGTCGGTGGTCGAAGCGTCCAGCGCGGCGGTGACGTCGGGGATCAGACCCGCCTGGCGCGTCGGGCCGACGTGCATGCCCTCCTGGCGTCCGCCGGTCGGGACGCCGTTGGAGAGCTGGGTGCTCCAGTAGTTCGTGTTCGGCTCGTTGAAGGGGTCGAGCGTGTCGAACTCGATGCCGTACTCGTCCTCCATGTGCTCGGTGACCTTCACGAGATACTTCGCGAACTGCTCCTCGGCGGCGGGCTTCAGCTGCTCGCTGTTGCCGTCGAAGCCGCCCGTCACGTAGCCGCTCTCGGTCATGAAGTACGGGGCGGAGTTGGAGAACGCCTCCCAGTGCGAGATCTGCTTCTCCTCGGCGAGCCTCTCGACCCACCAGCGCTGCGTCTCGTCGGCGGTCCAGTCGTAGGAGGCGGGGTCGTCCGCGTTCCACTTCGCCAGGAGCGCATCGCGGTCGGCGAGCTTCGTGGAGGTGCCGCCGTAGGTCGACGCGTCGCCGGCCGGGTTCGGCTTCCACCAGCCCTCGACGGCGCCGCCCGGGCGGAGGTAGTCCTTCACGTCGGAGGCGTTGCCGCCGCCGATGTTGTAGCGGGCGATGTTGAGGTCGAGGCCGCTGTCGCCGAAGACCTTCTGGTAGAGGTCCTCGCGGAGGGCCTCGGGATAGCCGCCGGTCGCGTTCGCGAACCAGACGAGGCTGGTGCCCCAGCCCTCGAACGCCTCACCGGCGGCAGCGGGGTTCGGCGTGATGCGGAACGCGTCCGCGGCCTGAGCGGGGGCCGCTGCGGCGGGGATCGCCAGCAGTGCTCCTGTGGCCAGGGCGGCGCTCGTGGCGAGCGCGGCGACCCTTCTGAAGGACATCGACATTGATGCGGTCTCTCTTTCGCCATCGAAATGCGGGCATGTTCACGTGAACGCGCCCTGACGGCCGACTGTACATGTTCACGTCAACAATCGGAAGGTGCTCAGGGGTGGGCGAGGCCCGCAACGTCGAGAAGCCGGGAGTCGTCGCAGTCGGCGTCGAGTGCGACGACTCCTGGAGTGTCGTGGGCATGCGGAGGCGTGCGGCCGCGCGCCGCGACACCCCCGTGCTCAGACGCGGTGCGTCGTCTCCGGGAAGGCCTCGGGCTCGCACTGGATGGTCGCGTGGTCGATGCCGTGGCGCTCGCGGAGGACGGCGAGCACCCGCGAGAGCGCGGTGCGGTAGTCGGCGTCGGGGGCGACGACCACGTGGCCGGTGGCGCTCTCCATGCCCGAGGTGATCGTCCACACGTGCAGGTCGTGCAGCGCCAGCACGCCGGGGACGGCGCAGACGTCGCGCTCGAGTGCCGCGAGGTCGACGTGCGCGGGCGCCGACTCCATCAGGATCCCCAGCGCCTGCCGCGTGAGCGACCAGGTGCGGGGAAGGATCAGCAGCCCGATCAGCACGCCGACGATCGGATCCGCCCACGCCCAGCCGGTGGTGAGCAGCACGATCGCCGCGACGATCACGCCGATCGAGCCGAGCGCGTCGCCGAGCACCTCGAGGGAGGCTCCGCGGAGGGTGATGCTCTCCTTCGCCCCGGCCGACAGCAGGCGCAGGCTCACGAGGTTGACCGCCAGGCCCACGACGGCGGTGATCAGGAGGGGGCCGCCGGGCACCGCGGGCGGCTCGGCGAAGCGGCGGACGGCCTCGACGATCACGAACGCGGCGACCGCGAACAGGAGCAGTCCGTTGGCGAGGGCGGCCAGCACTTCGAGGCGGTAGGAGCCGTAGGTGCGGCCCTTCGCGGCGGGGCGGGCGGCGAGCGAGATCGCGGCGATCGACATCCCGAGCGCCAGCACATCGGTGCCCATGTGCGCGGCGTCCGAGAGCAGCGCGAGCGAGCCCGTCGCGACTCCGACCGCGAACTCGACGACCATGAACGCCGCGGTCAGCACGAAGGCGGTCACGAGCGGACGCCGGTGCCGTGCGGCGGCGGAGCCGATTGGAACGCCGTGAGAGTGGCCCATCGGCTCCTCCGATCCCCTGTTCGTATAAACAGTCTTGCATGCGTCCGGAGGCGAGCGCGAGGGCCCTCAGCCGACCAGCGGGTCCAGCGCCTCGCCGAGGTAGGGCGCCAGGGTCCGGGCGTACGACTCGGTGAGGTGCCCGAGGTCGCGGTACACCTTCACTCCGCCGATCACGAGGGGGCAGCCGCGGTCGTCGCAGAACCAGCGGGTGAGGTCGACGGCGGCGGCGCCCGGCCAGCCCTCGGCCGCGGCGGCCATCAGCTCGCGGTCGGCGAAGGCCTCGTCGAGCGGCACGCTGCAGTCGGCCGCGGAGCCCGGCTCCTCGGCGCAGGCCAGCAGGGAGAGCGAGGGCAGCACCGGATTGTCGCGGATCGCGACCACCGTGGATCCGCGGGCGATCAGCGGCGCCCACGACTCGTGGAACCCGTCGATGCCGGCCTGCTCGTCGGGGGTGCCGGACGCGTCGACGAACACGGACTTCTTCGCGGAGTAGGCGGTGACGACGAGCGCGTACGGCTCCTGGCCCGCGAGCTCCTCCTGCAGCTTCCCGTTCCAGACGTCGCAGGAGCGCCGGGAGGAGGCGGAGTCGTCGCGCCGCTCCGCGGTCGAGAAGACGCAGCCCGTCTTGTAGTAGGTGTGCAGGTCCCAGCCGCGCTCCTCCGCGACGCCGCGCAGCGCCGGGAAGAACGACGCCGCGTGCGAGTTGCCGATGAGCAGCACGCGGAGGCCGGCGGGATCGCCGAAGCGGCACTCCTTGAGCGCGGTGCCGGAGTTGCCCGTGCTGCACTCGTCGGTGTTCAGGGCGGAGCCGTCCTCCGAGGCGTCGACGGCGGGCAGGCTCGTGGTCCAGGAGTCAGGGCAGGCGTTCGCGAGCGCCGCGGCTCCGACGCAGCCCTCGGTCGAGACGGGGAGGGCGTGCGCGCGGGTGAGGTCGGCGGCGATCGCGGCGTCCGTTCCGGTGAGGCCCGTCGCTCCGACCAGGGCGGCGACGGCCAGCAGGGCCGCCGGGGCGAGCGCGCGGAGGCGGTGCGGGCGCTCGGCGGGGGCGCGGCGGTGGAGGGGGTCCTCGAGGAAGCGCTTCGAGGCAGCGGCCAGGAGGATCGCGGCGGCGATGACGCCCAGGCCCGCGAGGGCGGTCGGGTCCTCGCCGGTGCTCTCGCGCCAGAAGACCAGGAGTGGCCAGTGCCAGAGGTAGATCCCGTAGCTCAGGCCGCCCAGCCACACGAGCGGGCGCAGGGCCAGCAGTCGGCCGACGCCGCGCTCCGGGGCGGGGCCGGTCCCGGCGACGAGCACGAGCACCGCCGAGAGGGTCGGCCAGAGCGCGGCGGCGCCCGGGAACGCGCTCGAGACCTGGAGCACGAACCCGCAGGAGACGACTCCGATCAGCCCCAGCCACCCGGCGACCGTCCGCAGGGCCGCCGGAATCGCCAGTCCCGGGAGCACGAGGGCCGCGAGCGAGCCGAGCCCGAACTCCCACGAGCGGGCGAGGGTGCTGTAGTACGCGGTCGGCTGGTCGATCCCGACCAGCACGACGGAGAACGCGAACGAGAGGACGGTGAGCGCCGCGACGAGCGCCAGCAGGAACCGCGGCAGCTGCGCGCGTCGCCGCAGCAGCACGGCGGCGAGGGTCGCGACGAGCACCAGGGCGAGCCAGATCAGGTAGAACTGCCCCTGCACCGACATCGCCCAGAAGTTCTGCACCGGCGAGTGGAAGTCGTCCTGCGCGAGGTAGTCCACTCCGGCCCGCGCGAGCGCGACGTTCTCGACGTAGAAGGTCGAGGCGAGCACCTCGGTGAAGGTCTGCAGCAGCTGCGAGGGGCGCAGGAGGAGTGGAGCGAGCGCCGCGACGACGACCAGCACCACCGCGGCCGCCGGGAAGAGCCGCGAGGCGAGCCTCCGGAGGAAGGCGATCGGACGCACGCGCCCGAACCGCCGGATCTGGCCGAGGAGGGTCAGGGTGGTGAGGAACCCGGCGATCACGAAGAAGACGTCGACGCCTCCGGAGACGCGGCCCAGCCAGATGTGGAACGTCGCGACCAGGAGGGACGCGACGGCGCGCAGTCCCTCGATCTCGGGCCGGTAGCCGGACGCGTCGGCCTTGCGCACCAGCGCGGACCGGCCGGAGGCGGCGGTGCGGGCGGAGTGGCGGGGCAACAGGTTCCTTCCGTGACGGTCGGCGGGCGGTGGGGCGGGCGCCGTCGAGCGTCGGTGTCCAGGATCGCGCTCTCCCGCCCCCAGGGGAACCGTGTCCGGGGTGCTGTCCACCTGGTTGGGGGCTGCGGAGGCGAGGTGCGCGACAGGTGTCCGCCTACTCGGCTGTTCCGGGCCTTCTGAGTGCATCGAGAACTCGGAGGTCGCCGTTCTCGCGCGCGACCACGGCGACTTCTGCGGAGTCGACGGCGGGCGGGACCGAGGGTGGATCGAAGGCGGGTGGCGCGGATCGACTGGCGCGGATGGACGGGCTTAGGTGAGGTAAGGCTATGCTTACCCGGGCTCCGCGCCGCGCCCACGAACAAGGCCCGCGCACCGGGCCGACGACCGACGCCCACGAACCACGGGAGATCCATGTCCACGCACCGACGGCGCCCCGCCGCCCTCGCCCTCGCCGCCCTGACCCTGCTCGCCCTCACCGGCTGCGGCGCCTCCGAGCAGATCGAGCCCGAGAGCACGGCCGCCGCGGGGGAGGGCACGACTTCGTACCCGCTCATGCTGGACAACTGCGGCACCGCGACCACCGTCACCGCCCCTCCGCAGCGGGTCGTCTCCCTCGACCAGAACTCGACCGAGATCCTGCTGTCCCTCGGCCTCGAGGACCGGATGGTCGGCACGGCCTCCTGGACCGACCCCGTGCTCGAGACCCTCGCCTCCGCGAACGAGAGCGTGCCGCGCCTGGCCGACAACGCGCCCACCTACGAGGTGCTGCTCGGTGCCGACCCGGACTTCGTCACCGCCTCCTTCGGCCGGCACTACGCGCCCGAGGGCGTCGCCTCGCGCGACCGCCTCGCCGAGACGGGGATCGGCTCCTACCTCGCCCCCTCCGACTGCGACAACGGAGCGAGCGTCAACGGCGGGAGCGGCACGCGCACCGTCCCGCTGACCGTCGACGTCCTCTACCAGGAGATCCACGAGCTGGCCGAGGTCTTCGACGTGCAGCAGCGCGGCGACGCCCTGGTCGCGCAGCTGCAGGAGCGCGCCGCCGCCGCCACCGAGGGGGTCGACCTCGGCGGCCGGAGCGTCGCCTTCTGGTTCGCCGACACCAAGACGCCCTACATGGCCGGCGGCTACAACTTCGCCTCGATGCTCGGCACCACGACCGGCATGACCAACGTCTTCGCCGACCGCACGGAGGACTGGCCCGCCGTGGGCTGGGAGAGCGTCGTCGCGGCCGACCCGGACGTCCTGGTCCTCGGCGACCTGCAGCGCGACCGCTTCCCCGGCGACCGCCTCGACGACAAGACCGCGTTCCTCCGCTCCGACCCGCTGACCAGCAGCCTGCCCGCGGTGCAGGACGGCCGCTTCATCGCGCTCCACGGCGCCGAGATGAACCCGTCGATCCGCTTCGTCGACGGGCTCGAGAAGATCCGCGCCTGGTGGGACGAGAACGGGGCCTCGCTCTGAGCACGCACACGGGCACGGGCACGGGCACGGTCCTCGTCCGCCGGGTGCCGCGCGGTCTGGCCGCCGCGGCGCTGGTCGTCGGCGGGCTGCTCGCGCTGGCGCTCTCGGTCGGCGTCGCGGTGACGCTCGGCCCGGCCGACGTCTCGCTCGTGAACGTCCGCGACATCCTCCTCAACCACCTCGGGCTCGCCTCCGTCCCGGTGCGTGCGGCCGAGGACGCGATCGTCTGGCAGGAGCGCCTCCCGCGCGCACTCGTGGCCGCGGCCTGCGGGGCGGGGCTCGGCGTGTGCGGAGTGATCCTGCAGTCGCTGCTGCGCAATCCGCTCGCCGACCCGTTCGTGCTGGGCGTCTCCTCCGGAGCGTCCACGGGCGCGGTGCTCGTCGGCGTGCTCGGGGTCGGCGGAGGAGTGGTCGGGCTCTCCGGAGGCGCCTTCGTCGGCGCGCTGGTCGCCTTCGGCTTCGTGCTGCTGCTCACGCGGTTCTCGGCGGGCGGCACCTCGGGCGTGATCCTGGCGGGGGTGGCGAGCACGCAGCTGTTCTCGGCGCTGACCTCGCTGATCGTGTTCGCTCTCGCCGACTCGGACGAGACGCGCGGCGTGATGTTCTGGCTGCTCGGCTCCCTCGAGGGCATGCGCTGGGACGACGTGGCGCTGAGCGGAGGAGTCGTGCTGCTCGGCTCCGTGGTCTGCCTCGCCGCGGCGCGCACGCTCGACGCGTTCGCTTTCGGGGAGGACGTGGCCGCGTCGCTCGGCGTGCACGTGGGCCGCACCCGCCTCCTCCTGCTGGTGGTGACGGCCCTGCTGACGGCGACCCTGGTGAGCATCGCCGGCGCGATCGGCTTCGTGGGGCTGGTGCTGCCGCACGCCGCGCGACTCGTGTTCGGGCAGCGGCACTCAAGGGTGATCCCGGCGACGATCCTGCTCGGCGCGGTGTTCCTGGTGTGGGTCGACGCCGGATCGCGGGTGGCGTTCGCGCCGACTCCGCTGCCGGTGGGGGTCGGCACGGCACTCGTCGGCGTGCCGGTGTTCATGCTGCTGCTCCTGCGGCGGAGGGGCCGCTCGTGACGCTCGAGGCCGACCGGGTCTCGTGGCGCCGGGGCGGCCGCCTGGTGGTGGACGGGGTCTCGCTCCGCCCCGCTCCCGGCTCGACAGTGGGACTGCTCGGGCCCAACGGCTCGGGCAAATCGTCGCTGCTGCGGCTGCTGCAGGGCACCGCGGCTCCGGACGCCGGCGTCGTCACCCTCGACGGCGCGCCGCTCCGCTCGCTCCGCCGCCGCGAGGTCGCCCGGGCCGTGGCCACGGTGACGCAGCAGGCCGAGACGGAGGCGGACCTCCCCGTCCGCGACGTCGTCCGGCTGGGGCGGACACCGCACCGCTCCCTTCTGGGCGGAGACACGGCCGAGGACCTGCGCGCGATCGAGCGCGCCCTCGAGCAGGTGGGTCTCGAGGCGAAGGCCGACCACCTCTGGCACACCCTCTCGGGCGGCGAGCGGCAGCGCGCGCACATCGCCCGGGCGCTGGCGCAGGAGCCGCGCGAGCTGCTGCTGGACGAGCCGACCAACCACCTCGACATCCGCCATCAGCTGGAGCTGCTGGCCCTGGTGCGGGCGCTGCCGGTGACCACGGTCGTCGCGCTGCACGACCTCAACCTCGCGGCCCTCTTCTGCGACGCGCTGCTGGTGCTGCGCGAGGGGCGCGTGGTCGCGGGCGGCACCCCGGAGGAGGTGCTCACCCCGGCGCTGATCGCGGACGTCTACGGGGTGCGCGCCCGCGTGATCGTCGACGCCGGACGGCCGCACGTGCTGTTCGACTCCTGAATCCGCTGCCGCATCCTGACCCCACTGCCAGACGATCGTCGATCAGTCAACGGTCTCGTCCATAGTGAGGAGCGCGTTCTACCGTCGGTGAACCGGCTTCGAGACCTCACAGGAGAGGTCCCCCTCGCGCTGGGCGAGGTGCTCTCCTGACGGAGGGCGATGGACGTGCCGGTGACGACGAGGGGAGTCGAGAGATGTCCAGAGACGACGTGGCACCGGGGCGGTTCGCGCGGTTCGTGAAGTGGGTCAACAAGGCCGACGGCTGGGAGCCGCAGTACCTGCGCGGGCGGGTCGTGGCCAAGAAGGACGGCGAGTGGATCGTCGCGGTCGACGGCGAGGAGCGCCGGATCGTGAAGAAGGAGTGGAGCGTCTACCGCTGACCCTCGGGGAGGACTCGTGATGCTGCCCGACCGGCGCACTCCCGAGATCAGAGAGGCGCGTCCCGGAGTCTTCGTGCTCGAGCTGCGCCGCACCCGCCGCCGGCCCGCCGAGGAGCTGGGCGTCCTGATCCGCACGGGCACGACCTGGACGGTGCTGGGCCCCGAGGGCGTGCTCTCCGACGTGCCGAGCTTCCACGACGCCGTGGCAGCCCTGCGCGAGTAGCGAGGCACCACCGAGGTACCCGCGGCCCCGCTGAGTCGCCCGAGACGGTCGCCCGCTCCGGTGTGTCGACGACCGTCTCGGGCGCCTCAGCGCTGACGCGGAAGGGGACGGCGCGGCGGTGGTGCCGCCGAGGCGTGGGCCCGCCGCGCCTACAGCTGGCGGCCCGGCCGCTGCAGGCCCACGACGGTGACGGTGAGGGTCGCGGAGGTGCTCTGCGCGGCGGACGGCGCGGACTCCGAGAGGCGCACGGTCAGGCGGAGGTGGTCGGTCGCTCCGACGGAGAGGGCGGGGGAGCCGGGCAGGTCGAGGCGGGAGGCGGCGGGGCGGTCGGCCGACACGGTGGTGACGGTGCCGGGGCAGGTCGCGGCATCGGCCGACCAGGACAGCGAGCAGCGCTCGATCGCGAGCTGCAGGCCGTCCGAGAGGTCGGTGCCGGTGGCCGTCTGCAGTTGGAGGGCCGACATCGGCAGGGCCCCGGCGTTCGTCAGGTCGAGGAGGCGCCGGGCCGTGCCACCGGGGACGAGGCCAGCGACGGGGACCGGCACGGTCGTCGCTCCGGTGCCGGTGAACGTCGCGATGACGGTGCCGGAGGCTACCCGCGCGCTCACGGAGCCCCGGTCCAGGAGCACGGCGGTGGCGGTGGCGGCGGCGCCGAGGACGAGCGCGCCGGCGACGAGTCCCGCCAGGCCGGCGCGGGAGACCACGCGGCGGCGGACCTCGGGGGAGTGGCGCGGGGCTCCGCGGTCGCGGGAGGACGGCCGGGCGCTGTGCCGCCCGTGCTCAGCGGGCGGACGCAGGGGCTCTGGGGGCGGCGTGCCGTCCGACGAGCGGTGCGCGCCGCTCATGGGGCGACCTCCGCGGGGCGGCGCCAGATGGCGATCAGGAGCGCGCCCACGATGACCGCGCCGCCCGCGGCGAAGAGCGCGAACCGCGCCTCCGGGTGGGCGAGGCCGATGCTCGGCCAGCCCAGCAGCGGCACCACCGAGCTCTCGCGCCAGATCCGCTCGTCCGCGATCGTCACGATCCACGGGTCGGCCGACTCGTTGTTGTCGCCCTTGGTGGTGAGCGCCAGCTGGCCGGGCTCGCGGCCGCGGAGGGCCGCCGCCTCCTCCTCGGAGTAGACGAGGGTGACGCGGTGGATGACGCGGCGGCCCGGATCGTCCGGGTCGGTGAAGACGATCACGTCGCCGGCGCGGATCGCGGCCTGGTCGACGGGCAGGGTGACGGCGAGGGAGCCGACGGGCATCCCGGGCGCCATCGAGTTCGACAGCACCGGCACGAGCCGCACGAGACCGAGCGCGGAGAGGACGAAGACGGCGATGCCGGCGACGGCCACGATCGTGACCAGGCCGCCGAGGAGAGCGCGGAGGGCCTTCACGACTGCTCCCTCCGGTGACGACGGCGCGCCGCCGCGGCGAGCAGGGCGCCCGAGCCGAGGGCGAGCATCCCGCCCAGGAGCGCAGCGCCCAGGTCGCGGCCGGTGACGGCCAGCCCGCCGCCCGCCGCTCCGGGGAAGGAGCCGGGGCCGGGCGTCGCGGAGGGATCCTCCTCCGTCGTGCCCACGAGCACCCGCAGCGACGCCGCCGCGAGCTCGGTCCCGTTGCCGGCCGACTCCGGGAACAGGACGCGGACGCGCACGCCCACGGTGGCCCCGCGCTCGAGCGGACGGACACCGTCGAGCCGGCCGAGCGTCGCCGCGGGTCCGGATCCGAGCGGCATCGCGTCCTCCGGGCAGAGGTAGCGCTCGACCGTGCGCTCCCCGTCGACGACCTCGGCGACCGTGAACGCCGAGTCGCAGAGCTCGACGGACAGCTGGAGGCCGTCGCGCGGGTCCTGCGCCAGCGTCCCTCCGTCGACCGCGAAGGCCACGGAGACCCCCTGCGGCGACAGGCCGGTGCTGGTCACCTCGACCGCCCACTCGGCGCGGTCGCCCGGAGCGAGGTCGGTGAGGGATCCGGGCGCCGAGAGCTCGCGCACGTCGAGCACGCCGACGGGCTCGGCGCTCGCCGCGGGCGCGAGGAGCACCGCCGCGAGGACGGCGACGAGCGCACGGGCGTGGGGCATGGGGACGACTCCGGGAGGAAAGGGGGATGCCTCCGCCCCGCGCCGGTGGCGGCCGGGCAGGACGGAGGCGGTGGGGGACGGTCTACTTCTGGATGCCGGCGCGCTGGATCGCGGCGGCCGTGAAGGTGACCGTGGCGGAGGCGTTCTCGTACGCGTTGTCGGCCGCGGTCGGCAGGACGAGCTCGATCAGCGTGTTCAGCGTCACGTCACCGGCGTCCGAGGGGAAGGTCCCGGTCGTGGTGGGGGTGATGCCGAAGTTCGCCGGGGTGAAGTTCGCCGCGTTGGCGACTCCGCCGATGGTCGAGAGCTTGCCGGTGCCGGTGACGGTCTGCGTGCCCGCGCAGGTGTAGGGGCCGGCCTCCGCGGGAGCGGCGGCGGGGACCCAGGCGGTGGAGCAGGTCAGCAGGCGGTAGTCGAGGCCGTTCGTGCCGGTGACGAGGGACGCGCCCTGGCGGCCCGGGTCGGTGGCGTCCGTGCCGACGACGTCGTTGGTGACGTCCTGGTAGAAGCGCACCGACGAGACGAGGTCCCCGTCGTTGGTCGCGTTCGGCAGCACGAGGCTGATCGGGCGCTGGACGGTGTCGCCGGGCGCGATGTTCGCGACCGTGAACGCTCCGGTCACCGAGATGTCGGTCTGGCCGGCGTCGACGTTGCCGACGGCGGTCCCGGAGTCGGTGAACACGGCGAAGGCGCCGGCGCCGGCGAGGGCTCCCGCGGCGAGGAGGAGGCCGCCGGTGAGGGCGATCTTCTTCCAGGGGCTGCGACGGGTGGGTGCTGTGGTGGTCATGGCGACCGTTCCTTTCTGGTGGGTGGTGCCCGGTGCGGGCGTGGTCTCCCTCACGAGGACACGTGCAGGACGAGAGGGGTGTCGGCGGGGAGGCATCAGCAGCCTCCGGCGGTGGTGACGGCCGGCTGGGCGACGGCGGTCGAGGCGGCGGACGCGACTCCGAGCCAGCGCTGCAGGTCCGGGCGGACCCGCCACTGGTAGCTGCGGCCCTCACCGACCCGGTCGTCGGTGAAGCTCGTCGCGGAGGCGGCGGGTGCCGCGATCACGGTCCAGGGGCCGGGCGTCGTCCCCGCGAGGCGGCGCTCGAGGGTCCAGCCGGTCGCTCCAGCGGCGGCCGACCAGCTCACGAGGGTGCTCGGCCGACCGGCCGTGCAGCTCGCGACAGGCGTGGCGACCACGGAGGAGCTGGTCCAGGCGCCGAGCCCGACCGCTCCGCTCGTGCTGCCGGTGCCGGAGAAGCCGCGCCGGACGAGGGGAGCGGGATCGACCCACACCGTGATCGTGCCGCCCGCCGTGAGCGCGCCGTCCGTGACCGTGTACGCGATCGTCGCGCTCCCGGTCCAGCCGTCGGTCGCGGGCGTGTAGGTGCACGTGGATCCGGAGCAGGAGAAGGTGCCGCGCAGCCCGGCCGGGACGCTCGTGCCGGCCAGGGCGAGGGTCGTGCCCGGGTCCTCGTCGGTGTCGTTCGCGAGCGGAGCGACGGTGACGGCGGGGCCGCCGGTGGTCGCGACCACGCGGTCGGGTCGGGCGACCGGCGCGCGGTTCAGCGCGGTGACGGTGACCGTGACCCGCACGTTCCAGGTGCCGTACTGGCCCGAGAGGGAGTAGTCGAAGACGTCGGTGCCGACGAAGGCGGCGATCGGGCGGTAGGTGCACTGGCCGCGGGTCGCTCCGCTCGCGACGCAGGAGACGGACCCCTGCACGGGAGTGGCGGGGGCGGGGGTCGCCGCGCCTCCGATCGCCTTCGGGGTCGCCGAGAGCTGCGCGCGCGAAAAGGTCGCTCCGGTCGCGGCGGGCCCGTCGTTCGCGAGCACGTCGATCACGACCGATCCGCCCTGCACGACCGTCGCGGCGTCGGCCGCCGGATCGGGGATCACCGAGATGCTCACCGAGGCCGTGCGGGTGAAGGCCCCGCCGGTCGGGCCGGTCGCCGTCGCCGTGGCGGTGTTGGCGATCGTGCCGGCGGTGACGTCGGCGGCGGTGGTCGTGTAGGCGGCGGTCGCGGTGACGACCTGGCCGGGCAGCAGTCGTCCGGAAGTGCCCGGCCAGGAGTAGGTGAGAGCGGAGAGCCCGCTCTTGGGGTCGCTGATCGCGACCGCGGTGAGGGTGGTGGTGCCGGTGTTGGTCGCGCGGAAGGTGTAGGTCACCACGGTGCCGGCGGCGCTGATGAAGGCGGGGTTCGCGGTCTTGGCGAGCGCGAGGTCGTTCGTGCGGGTGATCGTCACCGTCCGCGAGGCGGTGGCCGTGACGGCGGCGCCCGTCGGAGGGGTGCCGGTCGCGGTGGCGGTGTTGAGGACCTGGCCCGCGTCGACGTCGGCCTGCGTGAGCGTGTACGAGGCGGTCGCCGTGACCGACTGGCCGATCTCGAGGCGCCCGGCGGTCCCCGGCCACGAGTAGGCGAGTGCGGAGAGACCGCTCTTGGGGTCGGTGACCGCGACGGCGCTCAGCCCGGTGTTGCCGGTGTTGGTGGCGGTGAAGCTGTAGGAGACGGTCGAGCCCACGGCGGCGCCGGTCGGGATCGTGCCGTTCTTCGTCAGCGAGATCGAGGGCGCGTAGCGGATCGGCGTGGTGGCCGTGGAGGTCGCGGTGGCCGTCACGGGCGAGGCTGCCAGCGTGCGCCCGCTGACCGTGGCGGTGTTGGTGACGGCCGTGCCCTTGTCGATGTCGGTCTGCAGCACCGTGTACGGCGCCGACGTGAAGGTCGCGCTCGCTCCGGGGGCGAGCTGCGTCGAGGCGGGCGTGATGCCGGTGACCTTCGGGTCGGCGACGGCGACCGTCTGCAGTGTGACGTTGCCGGAGTTGAGGGCGAGGAAGGAGTAGCGGATCTGCTCTCCGGCGTCGGCCTGGGCGTTGCCGTTCGTGTCGGTGAGCAGGGCGGTCTTGGTGAGGGTCAGAGCGGGAGCCGGGGCGGCGATGGGGGCGGTGACGGTGGCGGTCCTGCTGGTGACGGGGGTCGTCGTCACGACGTTCGAGATCGTCTCCGTCTTCGTCGCTGCAGCGGTCGCCGTGTTGACGAACGAGCCGGCCACCGCTTCGGCGGCCGTGACCGTATGGGATCCCGTGCAGATGGTGGAGGCGAGCGGGAGCAGGGTCGTCGTCGGACAGGAGATGCTCGCGGCCTTCGGGTCCGTGACGACGATGCCGGTGAGCGTGCCCCGGATAGATCCGTTCGTGACGACGAACTGGTAAGGGATGACGGATCCCTCGGCGTAGGCGACGGGCTGCGTGGTGGTGCGGTCGATCTGCTTGACCAGAGTGATGTCGTCGAGAGTGTTGATGGACGAGACGGAGACGTTGCGGACGAGGTGGGTGTCGTTCGATCCACCGGTGGACGCCGTGAAGCCGAGCTTGTAGGTCGAGGGCGCTGCGGTCGGCATCGTGAACTGCATCAGCTGATCGAGCTGCCCGGCGGGCAGACCCGCTGTCCCTCCCCAGTAGACCGTGACGACGGGAGTGGCGGCAGCCGAGACCATGATCCGTATCGTGCGCCCGTAGGACGCGGGCGGAGCGCCCGTCGATGTCGTGGCCGTCGTGCGGACCGACGTCAGCAGGGGAGGCGAGGCCGACTGGAGGAAGCAGTATCCGCTCTTGGCCTGCCCGGGTCCGCGCGCCACGATCTTGTTCGCCGTGAGGAGCGCCGACCCGGAGTTCGAGGGGCAGTCGGAGCCGAGGCCGAGGGTAGGCGCGGCGGGGGGCCTGGCCGAGAAGTTCCCGAAGGCGTCGATTCCGATCCCGAGGTAGCCGCCGTTCACCCCGTCGACGGTCGCCGACTGGCCGTAGCCGAGCGATCCGCCCGGAGCTCCCGCCGCGGTGAGGGACCTCGAGCCGTCGGTGAGGAAGAAGCCGATGCCGTCGGCCCCGGTCAGCGAGCTTCCGTACTGGTACTGGTCGAACTGGACGTCGATGCCGCCCGCGGCAGGAATGGGCCGGTTGAAGACCGCGCCGCCCTTGGCGTCGTTGCGGGCATCGGTGAGCTGGAGGAAGCCCGGACTCGTCGCGGCGACGGGGGCTTGAGTCCGGTTGGCGCAGACGCCGAGGTTCGAGGACCCGGCCGGGGGTGCGGTCGTCGCCCGGGTGATGCAGCCCCCGTCGAGCGCCTGCCAGGCCGAGTCCGCGACGCTGGTGCCGCCGAAGCCCTCCTGGAGCAGGACCGTGGCCGCCGCAGCTCTCGTCGCCGGCAGAACCACGAGGACGGCGGCGAGCAGGAGCAGGACGAGGCCGAGGGCGATCGAGCGGTCGTGGCTCGGCCGGGCATGCGCGTTCGACACGGATCGACCTCCCCCCGGGGCGCCTCGCCGGGCCTTCCGGATGGAGCGGGATCACGATAGGTCGCGGCTCGGAGGCGCCCTGTCCCCCTGAGACGGGACGTGGGCGGCGGACGACGGGCCCCCGATCCGGTGGGCACGCAGAAGGGGGAGAGCGAGCGCTGAACCAGCGCTCAGGTGGTGTCCAGAAAACGCGACCTATCCGGGGGTCCCCCGCGAGAGTGTTGACGTGCGCACGGCCCTCGCGCCGGGCTCAGGGCGGCCTGGATCCGTGCCGGCCCCGCGGGACCCCGGAGTTCCGCCACCGACACGATGCGGTTCCGCTCCCGTGGCGGGCATCTCCGGAGCAGTGGCGCGAGATAGCGCTCTCACCAGGACCTTCTCCGGATCGCTCCGCCGCTCGACGCCAGGTGGGAGCGCCGCCGCGGGTGTCCCTGAAGTGGGTCTGGTGGTCGCGCGGCGGACGCGGGAGGATGCATTCGCGCCTGCCCGCCCGCACGGTCCCCCGAAGGACCGCACCGCGCCCCCTCCACGGTGGTCCGATCCGGACCGCAGCACCCCCCCTCACACCTTCCGGTCAGGCTCCGCCGACCGAGCAGCCCTCTCCACGTCGGGATCCCATGTCCTCTCCTGCGCGCCACAGCCGCCGTCTCGTCCTCACCGGAGCCGCCCTCGGCGTCGGATCCGCCTTCGCCTACGCGATGACCGCGTCCGCGGCGCCCGACTACAGCGTGATCCCGCCGCTGCCCAACGAGCTCGGGCGCAGCGACACGGCGATCTCGCGCGTGGGGAAGAAGCCGTACCAGATCATCGACGTGATGATCGGCACCGACCGCGCG
Organism: Rathayibacter sp. AY1D9; assembly: GCF_002932395.1. Lineage (NCBI taxonomy): Bacteria > Bacillati > Actinomycetota > Actinomycetes > Micrococcales > Microbacteriaceae > Rathayibacter > Rathayibacter sp. AY1D9. The sequence goes on along the minus strand of NZ_PSVQ01000048.1, from coordinate 2,794 downwards.
CGGCTCTTCGTCCCGCACACCGCGGTCCCCTCGCAGCGGATCGGCCGGGTCGTCTACTGGTACTACCACGCCAACGGGAGCACCTACGCGGCCCTGTCCGGCGCCTACCAGTACAGCGCCGACCAGGCCGTCGACAAGGGCGTCATCTCGATCTGCCCCAACTACGGCGGCAGCATCTACACGAACAAGCGGGCCGTCGCCATGCAGGTGGACGCGGTCGCCTGGTTCCAGAAGACGTGGCGGATCGGGGCGAGCTTCCTCCGCTCGAACTCCGGCGGTGGCGCACTGCTCTGCTGGGCGTACGGCAACAAGCTGGTCCCCGAGATCCGCGGCGCGTACCACGCGGCCGGCGTCTACGACATGGCCGACATGGCCCGGCGCGACCCGGGGCGCGTCCTGCCGGACTACGACAACGACCCCTCGACGATCCCGGCGACCGACCCCGCGCTGCTGCCGCAGGCCTCGTGGGCGGGGGCGCGGATCCGCACGACCGGCTCGACGGAGGACGTCCTCGTCCCGATCGCCGTGCACGGAGGGGCGTGGGTCGCGCTCGCGAAGCCCGTCGCGAAGGAGGCGGTGGTCCTCTACACGCCGACCGAGGGCGCTCCGAACGGCCACAACGTGCCGAGCCTGACGAACAAGGACATGCTCGACACGTTCGACCGCTGGCTCGCAGAGCAGCCGGTCGTTCCGCTGCCCGACGAGCCCGCCTCGTCGATCCCCGGCGAGGGCACCTACCAGAACTCCTCGCCGCTCATCACGACCGCGGGCACCTGGAGCACGATCTCCTCCTCCGCCGACAGCGGTGGGAGCATCAGCTACTCCAGCTCGGCCGGAGCGTCCGCGAGCTTCCGCTTCTCGGGCACGGGCGTCAGCTGGGTGAGCCGGATGACGGCGACCTCCGGCATCAACGAGGTGCTGCTCGACGGCGTCCTCGTCGCCACCGTCGACCGCTACAGCCCCACGACCCGCTCGGGTCAGACGGTCTGGACGAGCGGGCCGATCGCCGCCGGCACCCACACGGTCACGATCCGCCGCGGGACGACGCGCAACCCGGCGTCCACCGGATCCACGCTGATCCTCGACGCCTTCGTCGTGACCGCGGGGACCGTCTCCACGTCGACGCCCACCCCCACCGCGACGGCGTCTCCGACCAGCACGCCGACTCCGACCGAGACCCCGACGGCCACGTCCACGCCCACCCCGACCTCGACGCTGCCGGCGGCGGGGACGTACCAGAACGGAGCCGCCGTCATCGCGACGGTCGGCACCTGGGCGACGCTCTCGAGCACCGCCGACAGCGGCGGCAGCATCTCGTACTCCAGCACCTCCACGGCCTCGGCGACCCTCCGCTTCCGGGGCACGAAGGTCAGCTGGGTGAGCCGGATCACCCCGACCTCGGGCATCAACGAGGTCCTGATCGACGGCGTGCTCGTCGCCTCCGTCGACCGCTACAGCGCCACGAACCGCTCGGCCCGCACCGTGTTCACCAGCAGCACCCTCAGTGCCGGCGAGCACACCATCACCATCCGCCGCGGCAGCAAGCGCAACGCCGCCTCCACGGGCAACTCGCTGATCCTGGACGCCTTCGTCGTCGTGTGAGCCGCTCGGGCACCCGAGCCGCCCGCGTGATTCCGGACAGAGGACGCGGGCGGGCTCGGGTGGTCGGGTGTCCGGGGGCTCGTGGAGGAGGCCCTTGTCGCTGAGGCGCTCGCTGGGCGCCCACTGCGTCGAGTCGCCCGGGGATGCAGCTGTTTCAGCGTTCTCGGAACCGTCTCGGGCACCTCAGCGGGCCTCGCGCGAGGCGGCCCGTGCGAGCATGCGGGGATGAGAACGCTGATCCTCGGAGGCACGGGCTGGCTCGGCGGGCACCTCGCGGCGGAGGCGCTGCGGCGCGGCCACGACGTGACCTGCCTCGCGCGGGGGACGGCCGTGCCCGCGGGGGCGTCCCTCGTCCGGGCCGACCGCGACCGCGACGACGCTCTCGACGCCGTGGCTGCGGCATCGTGGGACGCGGTGATCGACGTCTCCTCGACCCCGCAGCACGTCCGCCGATCCGTCCGCGACCTGCGCTGCAGCGCCTACGTCCTCGTCTCGACCACGAGCGTCTACGCCGAGAACGCGGTCGTCGGCGCGGACGAGGACGCCGAGCTGCTCGCTCCCTCCGACGACCCCGCCTCGAACGGCGCCGCGAAGGCCGCCTGCGAGCAGGCCGTGCTGGCCGGATCCGCGCCGACCCTGATCGCGCGCGCCGGCCTGATCGGCGGCCCCGGCGACCCGACGAGCCGCTCCTCCTACTGGCCCTGGCGCTTCAGCACGCGGTCCGGCCCCGTGCTGGTGCCGGATGCGCCCGGACTGCCGACGTCCGTGGTCGACGTGCGGGACCTCGCCGCCTGGCTGGCGGCGTCCGCCGAGGCGCGGCTGGCGGGCGTGATGAACGTCTGCGGGACCCCCGTGCCGTTCGGCGAGCACCTCGCCGCGGCGCGGAGCGGATCGTCCGCCGAGCCGGTCGCCGTGCCGGAGGAGTGGCTGCTCGAGCGCGGCGTCGGCCAGTGGGCGGGCGCCGGCTCGCTCCCGCTGTGGATCGCGGACCCGGACTGGCGCGGCATGAACGCACGCTCGACGGCACGGGCGGAGGCCGCGGGCTTCGAGCGCCGCGAGCTCGCCGAGACGCTGCGGGACGCGGCGGCCGCGCACGTGCCGGGACGCGGCGCCGGGCTGGGGGAGGAGCGGGAGCGAGCCGGCGCCCGCCCACTGGCCGACGCCGCGCTCGAGCAGCCACTCCTCCGGCACG
>NZ_PSVQ01000047.1:0-22299 GCF_002932395.1 Rathayibacter sp. AY1D9 | reverse complement strand
CGCGTCCGTGAAGAGCATCGAGCGGGCGAACTCGCCGAACTTCGCCTCCGCCTTCTGCCGGAGCCTCGCCTGGGTGAGCACCGCGGCGACGAGGACGGGCGGGGCCGGCGGGACCGGGACGGAGCCGTGCTGCTCGTCGGAGCCGGGGCCGGGACGGGTGCTGTCGTCGCTCATGGCGCGAGTCTAGCCAGCACCCGGGCGGCGGCGGAGGGGTTCCGTCCGCTCACGCGGGCAGGTAGCCGCCGTCGCGCAGGTCGCCGACGAAGGCCGTCCAGGCGAGGTAGGCGATCACCGCGAGGACGATCGCGAGGTAGCCCAGCACGAAGCCGGCGACCGCGAGACCGCGGCCGCGCTGTCCGGAGCGTCGGGCCTGGGCGAAGCCGATGTGGCCGAGGACGATGGCGGCGGGCGCCAGCCCCAGCAGTCCGCACACCAGAGCCGCGACCGCGAGCGGATTCATCGGCGGGCGGCGGGGCGGGAGACCGGGGTAGGGATCGGCGGCGGCCGTCGGCGGCGGGTAGGCCGCCGACGGCTCGCCGAGCGGAGGGGCGAACGGCGCGGGCGCCGGTCCGGTCTGCGGTCCGGGCGCGGTGTCGTCGGTCACGGTGTCCTCCTGGTGGTGCGGGCGCCCCCGAGCCTCGGAGGCGTGTCGATCAGTACCCGGTCGAGGGCATGGTCGCCGCGATCGAGAAGAGCGCGACGAACGAGATGATGGTGATGATGATCGCGACGAAGCCGATGATGACGGCGGCGAGGGCGAGGCCGCGGCCCTTCTCCCCCGTGCGCTTGATCTGCGACAGGGCGATGAAGCCCAGCACGATGCCCACGATGGAGACGAAGAACGAGGCGATGAAGCCGATGATCGCCAGGATGTTGTAGCGGTCGGACGCGGGCGTGTACGGAGTGGTCATGGAATCCCCCAGGGTCAGGAACGAGCGGATGCGGCCAAGAGTGGCAGTGGCACGATCCGCCTGTCAAAAAGCTGGACGGCGCTTGCGCGCCCCGGCCGCCGCCCGGTAGAGGCCTCAGCGGACCTGGATCTCGGTGACCGGGAGGGTCGAGTCGGCCCCGAAGCCGAGCCCCGACGGCGGATGCCCCGCCTCGATCAGCTGCGCCGCCAGTGCGGCGATCATCGCGCCGTTGTCGGTGCAGAGCGAGAGCGCCGGGATCCGCAGGGTCACTCCCGCGGCCGCGCACCGCTCCTCCGCCAGAGCGCGCACCCGGGCGTTGGCGACCACGCCGCCCCCGAGCAGGAGGCGCGGCACGCCCCGGTCGCGGCAGGCGGCGAGCGCCTTCGTGAGCAGGACGTCGGCGACCGCCTCGCGGAAGCTCGCCGCGACGTCGGCCACGGGCACCTCCTCCCCCGCGTCCTGGCGCTTCTCGACCCAGCGGGCGACCGCGGTCTTCAGCCCTGAGAACGAGAAGTCGTAGCGGTGGCGCTCGAGGTCCTTCGGCAGGCTGAGCCCGCGGGGGAAGCGGATCGCCTTCGGGTCCCCGTCCGCCGCCACCCGGTCGATCTGCGGTCCGCCGGGATAGGGCAGGCCCAGGACGCGCGCCACCTTGTCGAAGGCCTCGCCGGCGGCGTCGTCGATGGTCTCGCCGAGCAGCTCGACGTCCGACACCAGATCGCGGACGTGCAGGAGCGAGGTGTGCCCGCCCGAGACCAGCAGCGCGATCGTCGGCACCTCGACGGGGCTGCCCTCGCTGCCGTCGGCCCGGAGGACGTCGGCTCCCACGTGGCCGACGAGGTGGTTCACGGCGTAGAGCGGCAGGCCGAGCGAGACGGCGAGCGCCTTCGCCGCTCCGACGCCGACCATGAGGGCGCCCGAGAGCCCCGGTCCGCTGGTGACCGCGATCGCGTCCAGGTCGCCGAGCGCGACACCGGCCTCGGAAAGCGCCGCGTGCAGGGCGGGCTCGAGCGCCTCCAGGTGCGCCCGGGCGGCCACCTCGGGCACGACGCCGCCGTAGCGGGCGTGCTCCTCCATCGAGGAGGCGATGGTGTTCGAGAGCAGCGTCGTGCCGCGGACGATGCCGATCCCCGTCTCGTCGCAGCTGGTCTCGATGCCGAGGACGAGGGGTCCGGTGCTCACGGGGTCTCCTGGGTCGGGGTCGGCGGCAGGCGCATCACGATCGCGTCCACTCCGTCGGGCTGGTAGTAGGCGGGGCGGACGCCGATCTCCTCGAAGCCCTCCGAGCGGTAGAGGGTCTGCGCGGCGGGGTTGTCGGCGCGGACCTCGAGGAAGACCTCGCGGGCGCCGCGTTCGCCGGCCGCCTCGAGGAGCGCGCGCAGCAGTCGGCGGCCGAGGCCGGTGCGGCGGACCCGGGCGACGACCGCGATCGTCTGCACGTCGCCCTCGTGGGCGCCGACGGGGCAGAGGAGCCCGGCGTAGCCGACCACCTCGCCGTCCTGCTCGGCGATCAGGTACCGGGTGTGACGGCTCCGGATCTCCTCCGCCATCATCCCGCGCGACCAGGCGTCGCCGGCGAACTCGGACTGCTCGATCGCCATGACGGCGTCGAGGTCGTCCGGCTGCGCGTCGCGGAGCACGGCCTCGCTCATGCGGTCACCCGCTTGGGACCGGCCGACAGCGTGACGTCGGGCGAGCGGAGGTAGAGGGGCTCGTCCTCGGCGCCGGGCCGGCCGGCAGCGCGCAGGCGGGCGGCCACGACTCCGAGCTCGCCGGCGGAGACCGACTCGGCCTCCAGGCGCGGGAGCTCCGGATGCGGGAGGGCAGGCGGCTTGTCCAGGCCCGGGCCGGCGACGCGGACGGGGAGTCCCTGGTCGTCGAGCCCGTCGTAGGCGCTCCAGTACAGCTCGCGGCGGCGGGCGTCGGTGACGACGAGGAAGCCCGCGGCGCGCCCGTGCCGCAGCGCGGCGAGCGCGATCGCGTCGTGCGAGACCACGGGGAGGGTGGGGACGCCGCGGCCGAGCGCGAAGGCCCGGGCGGCGGCGATCCCGACCCGGAGGCCGGTGAAGGGGCCGGGGCCCATGCCCACGGCGACCGCCTCGATCCCCCCGGGAGCCACGTCGGCCGCCTCGAGCGCCTCCTGGATCAGCCGGCCGACCACCTCCGCGTGGCGCATGGTGTCGGTCTCGGTGCGCTCCGAGCGCACGGCGCCCGCGGAGTCGACGACGGCGACGGAGGTTCCGGAGGAGGTGTCGATCGCGAGGAGCACGCGTCCAGGGTACCCGCGGGCTCAGCTCCAGCCGGTGCCGCGGAAGCGGACGGTCCGCGGCTCGATCGGCTCCTCGCCCTCCTCGGCGTCGGAGCCGGCGGTCGGCCGCTCGATGACCACGTCGAGCCAGGACTCCGCGACGCCGTCCAGCATCCCGGCCCCCCACTCCACGACGATCACAGAGCGCGCCGGATCGAGGTCGAGGTCGTCGAGCTCGACCGGCGAGCCCACGCGGTAGGCGTCGACGTGCACGAGCGGCGGCCCGTCGTGCAGCGGCGGATGCGTCCGCGCGATCACGAAGGTGGGGCTCGTCACGGGACCCCGCACGTCGAGGCCCTCGCCGAGCCCGCGCGTGAAGGTCGTCTTGCCCGCGCCGAGCGGCCCGGTCAGCACCAGCAGGTCGCCGGCGCGCAGCATTCGGCCGAGCTCGCGGCCGAGCTCCGCCATGGCCTCCGGATCGGCGACCTCGACGACGCGGTCCGCGAACCAGGAGCGCTCAGGCACGGCCGTCCGCCGCGCTCAGCAGCCGCCGCTGGACCCGCGGCCCGAGCCGGGTGACCAGCTCGTAGTTGATGGTGCCGCACCACCGCGCCCACTCGTCGACCGAGGGGACGCCGGTCGTCGGGTCGCCCCAGAGCGTCACCGGGTCGCCCGTCGCGACGCTCGCATCCCCCACGTCGACGACGAACTGGTCCATCGCGACCCGCCCGGCGATCCGGTGGCGGCGGCCGCCGATCGAGACCTCCGCGACGCCGGAGGCGCTCCGCGGGATGCCGTCCGCGTAGCCGAACGGCACGAGCGCGAGGGTCGTCCCGCCCTCGGCCCGCCAGGTGTAGTCGTAGCTCACGCCGGTCCCGTGGGGCACCCGGCGGACGCCGGCGACGCGGCCCTGGAGCGTCATCGCCGGGACGAGCCCGAGCTGGAGCGAGGTCTCGTCCTCGAACGGCGAGAGTCCGTAGAGGGCGATGCCGCTGCGCACCATGTCGAGGCGTGCTTCCGGGAGGCGCAGCGCCGCCGCCGTCGCCGCGAGGTGCAGGACCGGCGCCTGCACCCCGTGCGCCGCCAGCACGGCCTCGGCGCGGCGGAGGAGCGCGAGCTGGGCGAGGTCGTCCTCGCGCGAGGTGTTGGACAGGTGCGAGAGCAGCCCGGTGAGGTGGACGGTGCCGCGAGCGCTGTGACGGGCGAGCGCCTCCGCCAGGTGCGGCCACTCCTCCTCCGCGGCGCCGTTGCGGCTGAGGCCCGTGTCGACCTTGAGCTGCACGGCCGCGCGCACGCCGCGGTCCTCCGCCGACTGCGCGAGCGTGTCGAGCTGGTCGACCGAGGAGACGGCGACGTCGATCGAGTGCTCGAGCGCCGCGTCGAAGTCCTCGCCGGGGTCGTGCAGCCAGCAGAGGATCGGAGCGACGACGCCTGCCTCGCGCAGGGCCACGGCCTCCCGCAGCTCCGCGGTGCCGAGGGCGTCCGCGCCGCCGTCGAGCGCCGCCTGCGCCGCGGCCAGGGCGCCGTGCCCGTAGCCGCTGGCCTTGACGACGGCCATCAGCCGGCGGGCGCCGGTGAGCTCGCGCAGACGCGCGGCGTTCGCCGCCATCGCGTCGACGTCGATCACCGCCTCGCGGTACGACGCGGGGACGCTCACGACTCTGCCACCACGAACGCGCAGGCCACGCCCGCGTCGTGCGTCATCGAGAGGTGCACGCGCGTGATCCCGCGCGCCTCCGCGGCCGCCCGGGCCGGGCCGTGCAGCGCGAAGGACGGATTCCCGTGCTCGTCCCGCTCGACGACCATGTCGTGCCAGCGGGCGCCCACGGAGTCGCCGAGCGCCTTGATCAGCGCCTCCTTGGCGGCGAAGCGGCCCGCCAGCGAGGCGACGGGGAGCGAGCGTTCGCTCTCGGCGAACAGCCGGTCGCGGAGCCGGGGCGTGCGCGTCAGCGAGCGCTCGAAGCGCGCGAGGTCCACGACGTCCACCCCGATCCCCACGATCACGGCTCGATCACTCGACCGTGACCGACTTGGCGAGATTGCGCGGCTGGTCGACGTCGAGGCCCTTGGCGGCGGCGAGCTCCATCGCGAACATCTGCAACGGGGTGACGGCGAGCAGCGGCTCGAACAGCGGGTCGGCGAGCGGGATCGGCACGACCTCGTCGGCGATCTGGATCGCGGCCGTGTCGCCCTGCTCCGCGATCGCGATGACGCGGGCGCCGCGGGCCTTGATCTCCTGGATGTTCGAGATCACCTTGCGCTGCAGCTCGTACGACTCGCTCGGGCTCGGCACGATCACGAAGACGACCTGGCCAGGCTCGATCAGTGCGATCGGGCCGTGCTTGAGCTCGCCCGCCGCGAAGCCCTCGGCGTGGATGTAGGCGAGCTCCTTGAGCTTCAGCGCGCCCTCGAGCGCCACCGGGTAGCCGACGTGGCGGCCGAGGAACAGCACCGCGCGGGTGTCGGCCATCCAGCCGGCCAGCTGGGCGATGTCGTCGGAGGCGTCGAGCACGCGGGAGAGCTTCTCCGGGATCGCGGCGAGCTGGGCCGCCTGCGAGGCGACGAGCTCGGTGGAGGCGGCTCCGCGCACCGCGGCGAGGTGCAGCCCGAAGAGGTAGAGCGCCGCGATCTGGGCGACGAAGGCCTTGGTCGAGGCGACCGCCACCTCCGGGCCCGCGTGCGTGTAGAGCACGGCATCCGACTCGCGTGGGATCGTCGCGCCCTGGGTGTTGCAGACCGAGAGCGTCTTGGCGCCGTGCTCGCGGGCGTACTTGACCGCCATCAGCGTGTCCATCGTCTCGCCGGACTGGCTGATCGAGACGACGAGGGTGCGCGGGGTGAGCACCGGGTCGCGGTAGCGGAACTCGTGGCTGAGCTCGACCTCGACGGGGACGCGCGCCCACTTCTCGATCGCGTACTTGGCGACCATGCCCGAGTAGGCGGCCGTGCCGCAGGCGATGATCGTGATGCGGTCGATCTCCGTCAGCACCGGGCCGAGCGCGTCGAGCTCCGGCAGCGTGATCGCGCCCTCGTGGATGCGGCCGCGGAGCGTGTTCGCGACGGCCTCGGGGCCCTCGGTGATCTCCTTGGCCATAAAGCTCGACCAGCCGCCCTTCTCGGACGCCGACGCGTCCCAGGCGATCTCGAACGGCTCGGTCTCGACGGGGTTGCCGAAGAAGTCGGTCACCGTGACGAGCTCCGGGGTGATCGTGACGATCTGGTCCTGGCCGATGGCGACCGCGCGGCGGGTGAACTCGACGAACGCCGCGACGTCGGAGCCGAGGAAGTTCTCCCCGTCGCCCAGGCCGATCACGAGCGGCGAGTTGCGGCGCGCGCCGACGACCACGCCGGGCTGGTCCTGGTGCAGGGCGAGCAGGGTGAACGCGCCCTCGAGGTGCGCGACGACGGCCTGGAAGGCGAGCACGAGGTCGCCGGTGCGGCGGTACTCGCGGGCGATCAGGTGCGCGGCGACCTCGGTGTCGGTCTCGCTCTCGAAGACGGCGCCCTCGGCGAGCAGCTGCTCCTTGAGCGGCTGGAAGTTCTCGATGATGCCGTTGTGGATGACGGCGAGCCTGCCCTCGTCCGCGAGGTGGGGGTGGGCGTTGCGGTCGGTCGGGCCGCCGTGCGTCGCCCAGCGGGTGTGGCCGATGCCCGTGGTGCCCTCGGCCAGCGGGTGCGCTTCGAGGTCGTCGACGAGGACGCTGAGCTTGCCCGAGCGCTTGCGGCTGTCGAGCTGCCCGTCGGCGTCGATCACGGCCACGCCGGCCGAGTCGTAGCCGCGGTACTCCAGACGCTTCAGGCCCCCGAGCAGCACGGCCAGGCTGTCGCGCTCACCGACGTATCCAACGATTCCACACATGCGCTCGATTCTAAGCGGCGCGGAGGCGCCTCCCGCGGCGTCGGGCACCCGGCGGGGCGGACGCTAGGATCGGTCCCCATGCCGTCGTCTCCTCGCGATCCCGCACGCGACGCGCACCCCTCCCCCTTCGTCGAGATCGTCCGCTCCGACTGGGCCGAGCTCGCCCGCACCACGGAGCTGCCGCTGTCGGAGACCGAGGTCGTGCAGCTGCGGGGGCTGGGCGACCGGCTGAGCCTCACCGAGGTCGCGGAGGTCTACCTGCCGCTCTCGCGCCTGCTGAGCCTGTACGCCGGTGGCGCGCGGCACCTGCACCGCGCGACGAGCACGTTCCTCGGGGAGCGCGCGCAGCCGACTCCGTTCGTGATCGGCGTCGCGGGGTCGGTCGCGGTGGGCAAGTCGACGATCGCGCGCCTGCTGCGGGAGCTGCTCGCCCGCTGGGAGGACACGCCCCGCGTCGAGCTGGTGACCACCGACGGCTTCCTGCTGCCCAACCGCGAGCTGGAGCGCCGCGGTCTGATGAGCCGCAAGGGCTTCCCCGAGTCGTACGACCGGCGGGCGCTGCTGCGCTTCGTCTCGGAGGTGAAGGGCGGGGCCGCGGAGGTGCGCGCGCCGTTCTACTCGCACCTCTCCTACGACATCGTCCCCGACGCCGAGATCGTCGTGCGGCGGCCGGACGTGCTGATCGTCGAGGGCCTGAACGTGCTGCAGCCGCCGGTGCCCGGTCACGGCCTGGCGGTCAGCGACCTGTTCGACTTCACCGTCTACGTCGACGCCCGGACCAGCGACATCGCGCGCTGGTACGAGGAGCGCTTCCTCACCCTGCAGCAGGGCGCGTTCGCGAATCCGAACTCCTACTTCCACCGCTACGCGGCGCTCAGTCCGGACGAGGCCCGTGAGCGCGCGCGGAGCATCTGGGCCGCGATCAACGAGCCGAACCTGCTGCAGAACGTGCGCCCCACCCGCTCCCGCGCGAGCCTGGTCCTCCGCAAGCAGGCCGACCACACCGTCTCCTCGGTCCTCCTCCGCAAGATCTGACCGCGCCCCCGGTCGCTGTTCGCCGCCGCGCGCACCGCGCAGCCACCGACCTCCTCGAACCCCTCCACCGCAGGATCGGTGCAGGCTCGGGACCACCCGCGAGCCGTCGGCGGGAATCGCGTGCCAAGCGATTCACGCGCGGCGAACGCGACCCGCTCCACCCGTGCAACCACCTCGCGAAGCCGACCGCGAGGTGCCGCGCAAGGAGCGGCCCCGCAACAAGCACCGCCGCGTGCCAAGCGATTCCCGCGCGGCGAACGCGACCCGCTCCACCCATCGTGACCACCTCGCCAAGCCGACCGCGAGGGGCCGCGCAGGGAGCGGCCCAACCCACGAGCCGTCGTGGGAATCGCGTGCCAAGCGATTCACCCGCGGCGAACGCGCCCCGCTCCAGCCATCGCAACCACCTCGCCAAGCCGACCGCGAGGGGCCGCGCAGGGAGCGGCCCCGCAACGAACACAGCCGTCGTGAGAATCGCGTGCCAAGCGATTCACCCGCGGCGAACGCGCCCCGCTCCACCCATCGCAACCACCTCGCCAAGCCGACCGCGAGGGGCCGCGCAGGGAGCGGCCCCGCAACGAACACAGCCGCGTGCCAAGCGATTCACCCGCGGCGAACGCGCCCCGCTCCACCCATCGCGACCACCTCCCCAAGCCGACCGCGAGGAGCCGCGCAGGGAGCGGCTCCTTAAGAACGCAGCCGCTCGAGCACGACCGCGGCGAGCGATTCGGCGAGGCGGTCGGCCGTCTCCTGCGTCTTCGCCTCGACCATGACGCGCACCATCGGCTCCGTGCCGGAGGGGCGCAGGAGCACGCGGCCGTCGCTGCCGAGCTCGGCGGTGGCGTCGGCGACGGCGGAGGCGATGACCTCGTCGTCGCGGACGCCCTCGCGGTCGACGCCGCGCACGTTGAGGAGGGTCTGCGGGAAGACGGACATGACGGCGGCCAGGTCGGCGATCGTGCGTCCGGTCCGGGCCATCTCGGCCGCGAGCTGGAGGCCGGTGAGCACGCCGTCGCCGGTGGTGGCGTAGCGGCTCATGATGACGTGGCCGGACTGCTCCCCGCCGAGCGAGTAGCCGCCGTCGTTCATCGCCTCGAGGACGTAGCGGTCGCCGACCGCGGTCTCGATGACGCGGATGCCGGCGTCGCGCATGGCGAGCTTGAGGCCGAGATTGCTCATGACGGTGGCCACGAGGACGTCGTCGCGGAGGGCGCCGCGGCGGGCCATGGCGGTCGCGAGGATAGCCATGATCTGGTCGCCGTCGACGATGCAGCCCTCGGCGTCCACCGCGAGGCAGCGGTCGGCGTCGCCGTCGTGGGCGATGCCGATGTCGGCGCCGGCCGCGCGGACGGCGTCGGCGACGTTGTCGAGGTGGGTGGAGCCCACTCCGTCGTTGATGTTGAGGCCGTCGGGGTCGTTGCCGATGACGGTGACGGTCGCTCCGGCGTCGGTGAACACCTGGGGCGAGATGCCGGCGGCGGCGCCGTGCGCGCAGTCGATGACCACGTGCAGGCCGTCGAGACGGGTGCCCTCGAGGGATCCGAGCAGGTGGAGAACATAGCGGTCCTCCGCGTCGGAGAAGCGGGTGATGCGGCCGACGTCGGCTCCGGTCGGCGTGAGCGGGGGGACCCCGAGGGCCGCTTCGATGCGGTTCTCGAGCTCGTCCGGAAGCTTGCGTCCGCCGGCGGCGAAGAACTTGATGCCGTTGTCGGCGGCAGGGTTGTGCGAGGCCGAGATCATCACGCCGAAGTCGGCGTTCTCGTCGGCGATGAGGTAGGCGGTGGCGGGCGTCGGGATGACGCCCGCATCGAGCACGTCGACTCCCGCGCTCGCGAGACCCGCCGCGACCGCGGCTCCGATGAACTGACCGGAGATGCGGGGGTCGCGGGCGAGCACGGCGACGGGCCGACGGCCCTCGGCCCGGGCGGCCGCTCCGAGTACACGGGCGGCCGCCTGGGCGAGGCCGAGAGCCAGGTCGGCCGTGACCTCGCGATTCGCGAGGCCACGGACGCCGTCTGTTCCGAACAGGCGCGGCATGGTGCGCAGTCCCTTCTCGAGCTGCTGGTCGTGCGGCCGTCAGGCCGCGTCGACTAGCGCTTCGAGAACTGGGACGCCTTGCGGGCCTTCTTGAGACCGGCCTTCTTGCGCTCGATGACGCGGGCGTCGCGGGTCAGGAAGCCCGCCTTCTTCAGGATCGCGCGGTTGTTCTCGCGGTCGATCTCGTTGAGTGCACGGGCGATGGCGAGGCGCAGCGCGCCGGCCTGACCGGAGGGGCCGCCGCCGGTGATCTTGGCGACCACGTCGTAGGAGCCGATCAGGTCGAGCACCTTGAAGGGGTCGGTGATCAGCTGCTGGTGCAGCTTGTTGGGGAAGTACTCCGCGAACTCGCGGGCGTTGACGGTCATGCCGCCGTTGCCGGGGACGAGGCGCACGCGGGCGATGGCCTGCTTGCGTCGGCCCACGGCTGCGCCGGAGACGTTGAGGACGGCGCGGGGCGTCGTGGACGCCTCGGTGGCCGGGCTTTCGGTGGAGTAGCTCTCGGGAGCCACGTCGATCTGGTCTGCGATCTTCGCCACGGTGTAGGTGATCCTTTGTCTTCGAAGTCTGGGGTGTCGGGGAGGGCCGGAGCCTACTGGGCGACCTGGGTGAAGGCGTACGCCTGCGGCTGCTGGGCCGCGTGGGGGTGCTCGGATCCCGTGTAGACCTTCAGCTTGCGCAGCTGGGCGCGGCCGAGGGAGTTCTTGGGGAGCATGCCGCGGATGGCCTTCTCGACGGCGCGGACCGGGTTCTTCTCGAGGAGCTCGGCGTACGTGGTGGCCGAGAGGCCGCCCGGGTAGCCGGAGTGGCGGTAGGCCTTCTTCTGGAGGAGCTTCTGGCCGGTGAGGGCGACCTTCTCCGCGTTGACGATGATGACGAAGTCGCCCATGTCCATGTGCGGCGCGAAGGTGGCCTTGTGCTTGCCGCGCAGGAGCGCCGCGGCGTGGGTGGCGAGACGGCCGAGCACGACGTCGGACGCGTCGATGACGATCCAGTCGTGCTGGACGTCAGCCGGCTTCGGAGAAAAAGTGCGAGTCACGTGAGTGCTGCTTTCTGGTCGGAGTGAGGTGTTCGTGGATCCCGCTCCGTGGCCGTTCGACCCTCGAGGGGGACGAACCGATCCGGTGGAGGGCTCAACTTCGGGCGCTCGGCACACGGCCGAAAACACCAAGGGTCGACATTACAGCAAAGCCCCCGTGCGGCCAAGCACGGATCGTGGCGGCAGGGGCTCCGGCACCGGGAGGTGCGACCCGAGCCGCCACGGGTCGCGGGGCGCGGGCGCGCGCCCTCGCCTCACTCCGAGTCCTCCGGGTCCGGCCCCTCGGTCCGCACGGTGCGCTTCGCGCGGGTGAGCAGGGCCCGCTCGGCGAGCGCGTCGTCCTCGGGGTAGTCGACCTCGCGGAGAATGAGGCCGCGGGCCGGCATCACCGCGAACGCGTTGGTCCGTCTGGCGGCGTCGCGGAGCAGCGGGACCGCCCCCGCCTCGAGCTTCCCGGCGCCGACCGCGACGCACGCCCCCACGAGGGCCCGCACCATGCTGTGGCAGAAGGCGTCCGCGCGCAGGTGGGCGTGCAGGACTCCGTCGGCGTCTCGCTCCCAGGTGAAGTCGAGCAGGCTCCGGATGGTGGTGGCCCCTACGCGGGCACGGCAGAACGACGCGTAGTCGTGCAGGCCCAGGAGCGAGCGGGCCGCGGCCGACATCGCGTCGAGGTCGAGGGAGTCGGTGATCCAGGTGGTGTACGTGCGGTCGAGCGGGTGGCGCATCGAGGAGGCGTCGGCCAGCCGGTACTCGTACCGCCGCCAGCGCGCCGAGAACCGCGCGTCGAACCCCTCCGGCGCCTCCGTCACCCGGTGCACCGAGACGTCGGTGTACTGCCCGAGGATCCCGCGGAGCCGCCGCTCCAGGATCGACGCGGGCGGGAACGGCTCCTCCCCCGGTCGGCGCCGGCCGGTGCTGATGCGGCCCCACTGCTCGGGGGTGAGGTCGACGTGGGCGACCTGGGCGCTGGCGTGCACGCCGACGTCGGTGCGCCCGGCGACCGTCACGGTCGGGTGCTGCTCGGAGCGCAGCACCAGGGCGAGCGACTCCTCGAGCACCCCCTGCACGGTGCGGAGGCCGGGCTGCTTGGCCCACCCGGAGAAGTGCGAGCCGTCGTAGGCCAGGTCGAGGCGGACGCGGTGGAGCATCGGACGAGTCTAGAGCGCGCCGTGGTCGCGGCTCAGGCGACCGCGAGCGGGACGTCGACGGCCGCCAGGGCCGAGACCGCCTAGCCGACCAGCGTCGACTGCTCGCCGACCGAGGAGACGATCCGCGCCTCCCAGCCGCCTGCGAGCACGGCCAGCTCGGAGGGAGCGGAGGCGATGCCCTGCACCCAGTAGGCGGCCGTGCCCAGCGAGACCGGCACGGCGCCGAGCGCCTCGCCCGCACCGGTGAAGGTCTCGACGAGGGGCCCGCGGTGCAGCGTCAGCACGACGACCGGGTCGCCGCCGTCGACGGCGTAGGAGCACGTGTCTCCCGCGGCGGTGATCGACACGGTGCCCGCCGTCGAGCCGGCCTCCTGCTCGACCAGGGAGGCGGGGAGAGCGGTCGCGCAGTCCACGCCCCCGCTCGACGGCACGGAGGGCACGGAGGACACGGTCGGTGCGGCCGACGGCACGGGGGTCGTGCTCGCGAGACCCGCCGACTCCGGCACGTCGATCACCTCGCCGGAGGCGCAGCCGCTCACTCCGCCCGCGAGTGCCAGGGCGAGGAGCGCCGCAGCGGCCGAGGAGCGCAGTCGCACAGGAGTCCTCCGAGGATCGTCGGGGCGGACCCCGGGAGCGCCGGTCGTGACGCGGCCGCACCCGACGAGCGCAGCCGTGCCATCGTAAGCGACGATTCGCGCCACTCGGCCCCGTGGAACGACGAGAGCCCCCCGCCCCGGAGGGGACGGAGGGCTCTCGGCAGAGGGGGCGTGACTACTTGGTCGCGCCGGTCTCCTCGACAGGAGCGTCCTGCGCGGCGTCCTCGACGGGAGCGTCCTGCACGGGCGCCTCCTCGACGGGGGTCTCCTCGGCAGTGGTCTCCTCGGCGGGGGCCTCGTCCACCGGAGCGGACACGGGCGCCGTGGCGGTGCGCGACTTCTTCGCCTTGGGCGTGACGGGCTCGAGGACGAGCTCGATCACGGCCATGGGCGCGTTGTCTCCCTTGCGGGGGCCGATCTTGGTGATGCGGGTGTAGCCGCCCTCGCGCTCGGCGACGAGCGGAGCGATCTCGGTGAAGAGCTCGTGGACGACCGACTTGTCGCCGATCGTCGCGAGGACGCGACGGCGGGCGTGCAGGTCGCCGCGCTTGGCGAAGGTCACCAGGCGCTCGGCGAGCGGACGAAGGCGCTTGGCCTTGGTCTCGGTCGTCTTGATGCTCTTGTGCGTGAACAGGGCCGCGGCCAGGTTCGCCAGCAGCAGGCGCTCGTGTGCGGGTCCGCCTCCGAGGCGGGGGCCCTTGGTGGGCTTGGGCATGGGTTTACTCCAGTACTAAAGGGGTGTCAGCAGGTCGGACGCGAGGAGCCGGGGCTCCGGAGCGGAGGACCTAGATGCTCTCGTCGTCGTAGCTGTAGAAGTGGGCGCCGTCGAACCCGGGGACCGAGTCCTTGAGCGACAGGCCGAGCTCCGTCAGCTTCTCCTTGACCTCATCCACCGACTTCTGACCGAAGTTGCGGATGTTCATGAGCTGCGTCTCCGAGAGGGCGACGAGCTCATTGACGTTGTTGATGCCCTCGCGCTTGAGGCAGTTGTAGCTGCGCACCGAGAGGTCGAGGTCCTCGATGGGCATGGACAGCTCGGTCGAGAGGACCGCGTCGACCGGCGCGGGGCCGATCTCGATGCCCTCGGCCGCGTTGTTCAGCTCGCGGGCGAGACCGAACAGCTCGGTCAGCGTGCGTCCGGCGGAGGCGATGGCGTCGCGCGGCGAGATCGCGGCCTTCGTCTCCACGTCCACGACCAGGCGGTCGAAGTCGGTGCGCTCGCCGGCACGGGTGGCCTCGACGCGGTAGGTGACCTTCAGCACGGGCGAGTAGATCGAGTCGACCGGGATCTGGCCGGCCTCGGAGAACTCGCTGCGGTTCTGGGTCGCCGAGACGTAGCCGCGGCCGCGCTCGATCGTGAGCTCGAGCTCGAACTTCGCCTTGTCGTTCAGCGTGGCGATGACGAGCTCCGGGTTGTGGATCTCGACACCGGCCGGAGCCGAGATGTCCGCGGCGGTGACCTGGCCGGCTCCCTGCTTGCGCAGGTAGGCGGTGATCGGCTCGTCGTGCTCGGAGGAGACGACGAGTCCCTTGATGTTCAGGATGATCTCGGTGACGTCCTCGCGGACGCCCGGGACGGTCGTGAACTCGTGCAGGACTCCGTCGATCCGGATGCTGGTGACAGCAGCGCCGGGGATGGAGGACAGCAGGGTGCGACGCAGCGAGTTGCCGAGCGTGTAGCCGAAGCCGGGCTCGAGGGGCTCGATGACGAAGCGGGAACGGAACTCCGAGATGTTCTCCTCGGTGAGCGTCGGACGCTGTGCGATAAGCACTGATGATTCCTTTCGATCACGTGTCCGCTATATGACACGTGCGTTTGCGAGGTGTGGAGTTGTGAAAGAAATGCGCGATCCGTCGGCCGGCCGCACTCCCCGCCCGGAGGCGGTTCGTGCGGCCGGCCGACGGCTGCGAGTGCTGCTTAGACGCGACGACGCTTGGGCGGGCGGCAGCCGTTGTGCGCCTGCGGGGTGACGTCGTTGATCGAGCCGACCTCGAGGCCTGCGGCCTGGAGCGAGCGGATCGCGGTCTCACGACCCGAGCCGGGGCCCTTCACGAAGACGTCCACCTTCTTCATGCCGTGCTCCTGAGCCTGGCGCGCGGCCGACTCGGCGGCGAGCTGGGCGGCGAACGGCGTCGACTTGCGCGAGCCCTTGAAGCCGACTCCACCGGACGAGGCCCAGCTGATGACGGCCCCGGAGGGGTCGGTGATCGAGACGATGGTGTTGTTGAACGTCGACTTGATGTGGGCCTGGCCCACAGCGATGTTCTTCTTCTCCTTGCGGCGCGGCTTGCGCGCGGCCGACTTGGGGGTAGCCAATTCTGTATCTCCTCTAGGTCCGTGTCGCCCGCGTTACTTGCGGCCGGCCTTCTTCTTGCCGGCGACGGTGCGCTTGGGTCCCTTGCGGGTGCGCGCGTTCGTCTTGGTGCGCTGTCCACGGACCGGGAGGCCGCGACGGTGGCGGAGGCCCTCGTACGAGCCGATCTCGACCTTGCGGCGGATGTCGGCGGCGACCTCGCGGCGGAGGTCGCCCTCCACCTTGTAGTTGCCCTCGATGTAGTCGCGGAGCGAGACGAGCTGGTCGTCGCTGAGGTCCTTGACGCGGATGTTGCCGTCGATCCCGGTGTCGCTCAGGGTCTTGAGCGCGCGAGTGCGGCCGACACCGTAGATGTAGGTCAGTGCGACCTCCACGCGCTTCTCGCGCGGGATGTCTACTCCTGCCAGACGTGCCATTGTGGCTTCTCCTGTGAGTGAGTGGAGGTGTGAAGCAGCACCGGTGCCTCGGCCTCCGACCGAAGGTGTCCTCGCCGTCCACCCCGGGGTCGCCGGGGTGCTGCGCGATTTCTGGTGCTGCGGGTGTGTTCAGTTGTGCAGTGGGGGCGGCACGCCGCCCCTGCGCTCCCTCGCGGAAGCAGCGGGACTAGCCCTGGCGCTGCTTGTGGCGGGGGTTGCTGCTGCAGATGACCATCACGTTGCCGTGGCGGCGGATGATCTTGCAGTGGTCGCAGATGCGCTTGACGCTGGGGTTGACCTTCATTGTTCTTGTCCTTGTTTTCGCTGGCGTCGTGCTCCCGGCGGATGCCGGGGCCGTTCCTTACAGGACACGCACGTCGCGAACGTCAGCGGAGCGAACGCCTACTTGTAGCGGTAGACGATCCGGCCGCGGGTCAGGTCGTAGGGGCTCAGCTCCACGATCACCCGGTCCTCGGGGAGGATCCGGATGTAGTGCTGACGCATCTTGCCCGAGATATGGGCGAGAACTTTGTGTCCGTTGGTCAGCTCCACGCGGAACATCGCGTTGGGGAGCGCCTCGACAACCGCACCTTCGATTTCGATGACACCGTCTTTTTTGGCCATAGCCTCACTGTCGTTCGGAAGTAGTGTGTGTACTGGTCGTGCGAATGTTTCCGCGACGATCCACCACCGGGCGAGAGCCCGGATCGGGGTTCGCGGGCATGCCGGAGCACGCGCAAAACACCAAGGGTCGATGCTACGCGAATCGCGGCCGTTCCGCCACCTCGGGCGTGTCGCCCCCTCCTCCGCCTCCGCGCCCGACGCGCGCCCCCTGCCGGGCCCCGCGTCCGCCGCCGCCTAGGCTGGCTCCGTCGAGCCGGAGGGAGAGCACATGGCGCGCACGACGAGGTCAGCGACCGCGAGGCGGAGCTGGTACTCGCACCCGGTGGTGACGATCCTGGCGGCGATCGCGGTCATCGCCCTGGTGCAGACCTTCTTCGTGAAGGTGTACACGGTGCCGACCGGCTCGATGGAGAACACCCTCCAGGGCGGCGGGTTCTTCGGCGACCGCATCCTGGTCGACCGCACCCTCGCCCTCCAGGGCGGGCCGGAGGAGGGGCAGATCGTCGTCTTCTCGCGCGACGCCGACTGGGGCGCGAGCGACGAGGCCGGCAGCCCCCTCTCCGAGATCGTGAAGACCTTCGGCGACGTCACCAGCATCGGCCCCTCCCACGAGGAGTTCCTCGTCAAGAGGCTGATCGCCGAGGGGGGCCACACCGTCTCCTGCTGCGACGCCGAGGGGCACGTGCTGGTCGACGGGAAGCCGCTGGACGAGTCCTACGTGTTCGAGGACTTCCCCTTCACCGCCGGGACCCTCGACTGCACGACGAGCCCCGCGTCCCTCCGCTGCTTCGACGAGTACACCGTCCCCGAGGGCTCCCTCTTCGTCCTGGGCGACCACCGGTCGAACTCCAACGACTCGCTCGGCGAGTGCCGCGGCGCCGGCGGGCCGATCGACACGTGCGTGAAGACCGTGCCGATCGACAGGGTCACCGGACGCGTCTTCGCCGTGGCCTGGCCGCTCACCCGCTGGCGGCTGTTCTAGCGCTCCGCCCGAGCCGCCGCAGACGACGACGAGGTCCCCCGCGAGAAGCAGGGGATCTCGTCGTCGTCCGCCGCCGTGCGGCCACGGGACTACCCGCGCACGACCGCCACGACCCGGTCGAAGAGCGGATGCTCGGCCGTGAGGCCGGTGACCTCCGCCACGAACTCCTCCGGGCTGAGCGCGGCCAGCTTCTCGTGGAGCTCCACGCTCTGGGGGTCCTCGGGCACGTCGAAGCGCAGCGCGGCGCCGATCGCGGCGAGCAGGCCCTCCGGCGTGCGCCCGCGGTCGGCGAGCTCGGCCGCCGGTCCGATGAAGCGCTCGTGCCGCGACAGCTTCCGCAGCGGCTGGCGTCCCACCCGGTCGACCGTGTCGGTCAGGTACGGGTTCGCGAAGCGCTTCAGCGTCTTCTCGAGGTAGGCCTGCTGCTCCTCGTCGCTGAAGCCGTGCTTGGCCACGATGAGCGCCTTGGTGTCCTCGAGCGCGGCCTTGACCGCGTCGTGCACCTCGGGCATCGCCAGCGCGTCGGAGAGCTTGTGCGCTCCGGCCGCGAAGCCGGTGTAGGCGGCCGTCGCGTGGCCGGTGTTCACCGTGAAGAGCTTCCGCTCGATGAAGGGCTCGAGGTCGTCGACCCAGGTCGCGCCCGGGATCTCCGGCTCGGTGCCCTCGAACGAAGTGCGGTCGACGACCCACTCGAAGAAGCTCTCCACTGTCACGTCCAGGCCCTGGCCCGGGTCCTGGTTCGGGACGATGCGGTCCACCGCGGTGTCGGCGAAGACGGCGCGGGTGCGCAGGCGCTCCCACTCGTCCGCGCCGAGGTTCGCGGCGACCTCGGTCTGCAGGAGGCGCGTGGCGTTGATCGCGTTCTCGCAGGCCATGACCGCCAGCCGCGGCGCCGACTCGTCGCGGGCCGCGAGGCCCTTCGCGATCACGGGGGCGACGAAGCGCAGAATGTTCGGGCCGACGGCCGTGGTGACGATGTCGGCGGCGGCGATCTCGCGGACGAGAGCCTCCTCGTCGGCGGCCGAGTCGATCGCCCGGAAGCGGTCGACGACGTGCGTGGCCGCCTCCTCCCCCACCTCGTGCACCTCGTAGCTGTCGGCAGCGCCGAGGCGGCCGATCAGCTCGGAGTTGACGTCGGCGAAGACGAGCTCGTAGCCGGCGCCGTGCAGGATCAGGCCGACGAAGCCGCGGCCGATGTTGCCGGCGCCGAAGTGGACGGCGGTGGGCATCAGGAGTTGACCTCGCCCAGCAGGCTGTAGAGCGACTGCGCGTCCGGGGCGTCGAGGAGCTTCTGCACCTCGTCCTCCTCCGAGAAGATGATCGCGATCTTGGAAAGGATCTCGAGGTGCTCGTTGTCGACGCCGGCGATGCCGACGACGAAGCGCACCTCGTTGCCGTCCCAGTCGATCGGCTGCGCATAGCGCACGAACGAGAGGGCGGAGGAGCGGATCTCGTCCTTCGCGTCGTTGGTGCCGTGCGGGATGGCGAGCAGGTTGCCCATGTAGGTCGAGACGGTCGCCTCGCGGGCGAGCATGGCCTCGTAGTAGGCGGGGGTGACCGCGCCGACGCCGACCAGCATGTCGGCGGCCTCCTTGATGGCGGCCTCCTTCGTGGTGGCGGTGCCGGAGGCGTCGATCTGTCCGATGGTGAGCACGTCGCTCATGGGGTGCGTCCTTCCGTGGAGGTGCTGACAGCGAGGGAACCCGCAGGGGCGAGCGGAGCGTGTCCGCCCTGTCGCACCCTACGGGTTCCCTCCGAATGGTTGGCGTACTACTTGCCGTGCTGCTCCGCGACCAGCGAGACGACCTCGTCGTACTTCGGGCTGTTCATGAAGTTGTCCACGGAGACGTGGATCGCGCCCGGGGTGCGCTGGCGGGCGCGCTCCGTGAGCTCGGCCTGGGTGATGACCAGGTCCACGTCGTCCTCGAGAGCGGCGATCGCCTTGTTGGTGACCGTGACGTCCTCGAAGCCCGCCTTCTTCATCTTGTTCCGCAGCACCGAGGCGCCCATCGCGGACGAGCCCATGCCGGCGTCGCAGGCGAAGACGATGTTCCGGACCTGGGTCGCGGTGGCCGTGGCCCCCGCGGTCGAGGCGCCGGCCGAGTCCTGCGGAGCGTTGGCGCCGCGGGCGTTGATGAGCGAGCCGACGGCGCTCTCCTTGCCCTTGTTCGCCTCGTTGGCGGCGACGGCGGCGGCGAGCTTGTCGTCGCCCTCCTGCTCCGCGGCCAGGTCGCGCTTGCGGCCGGACCGGATGATGACCGAGGCCACCAGGAACGACACGGCGGTCGCGAGGATCACCGAGAGGATGACGCCGAGGAAGCTGTCGTTCGCGGTCTGCAGGAGCACCGCGATGATCGAGCCGGGCGAGGCGGGGGCGCGGAGGCCGGAGTTGAACGCGACGTTCGTCGCGACACCGGTCGCACCGCCGAGGATGACGGCCGCGAGCAGCGCCGGCTTCATCAGCACGTACGGGAAGTAGATCTCGTGGATGCCGCCGATGAAGTGGATGATCGCCGCACCGGGAGCGGAGGCGCGGGCCGCGCCGACGCCGAAGAACGCGAAGGCCAGGAGCACGCCCATGCCGGGGCCGGGGTTGGCCTCGAGGAGGAAGAGGTAGGACTTGCCCGCCTCCTCCGCCTGCTGGACGCCCAGCGGCGTGAGGATGCCGTGGTTGATGGCGTTGTTCAGGAAGAGGATCTTCGCCGGCTCGATGAAGAGCGAGGTCAGCGGGAGCAGGCCCGCGTTGACCAGGAACTCCACGCCCGCACCGAGGGCGGTCGAGAGGCCGACCACGAGCGGCGCGACGCCCGCGAAGGCGAGGAGCGCGAGGAGGAGGCCGAGGATTCCGGCGGAGAAGTTGTTGACCAGCATCTCGAAGCCGGGCTTGATCTTGCCGTCCCAGATCGAGTCGACCTTCTTCATGAGCCACGCCGACAGCGGGCCCATGATCATGGCGCCGATGAACATCGGGATGCCGGCGCCGACGATGACGCCCATGGTCGCGATGGTGCCGACCACGCCTCCGCGGGCGCCGTAGACCATGCGGCCGCCGGTGTTCGCGATGAGGAGCGGGAGGAGGTAGGTGATCATCGGGGCGACGAGGCCGGTGTTGACGACGTCGGGATCCGTGCTCCAGCCGCCGAACTGCTGGACCCAGGTGGCGTCGATGCCGAGGAGGGGGAGCCATCCGGTCTGGATGAAGAGGGCCGTGATGAAGCCCCAGGCGATGAAGGCCGCGATGTTCGGCATGACCATTCCCGAGAGGAAGGTGCCGAAGCGCTGGACGTGGACGCGCGCTCCACCGCGCGTCGACGTCGCTGACGTCGTTGTCATGTGGTGTGTTCTCCGATTTCTAGGGGCGGGCGTCGGCGGCGCTGTCGGCGGCGAGAGCGAGCTCCGCGTACCGCTTGGCGTCCTCGAGGGTGTGCTCGGCCAGCTCGGCGCGGACGTCGGCGAGAGCCGACGGCGACATCGAGAGGGTGGTGGCGCCGAGGCCGACGAGGACCACGGCGAGCAGCGGGTCGGCGGCGGCTTCTCCGCAGATCCCGACGGGCTTGCCCAGCGCCGCTCCCGCGCGGCCGACCTCGCCGACGAGGCGGAGCACGGCCGGGTGCCACGGGTCCTGGAACGCCGAGACCGTGCCGAGCATGCGGTCGGCGGCGAGCGTGTACTGGGTCAGGTCGTTGGTGCCGATCGAGGCGAAGTCCGCGACTCCGAGGATGCGGTCGGCGAGCAGGGCGGAGGAGGGGACCTCCACCATCACTCCGGCGGTGCGGATGCCGAGCTCCCGCGCCATCGAGGTGAAGTAGCGGGTCTCGTCCACGGTCGCGACCATCGGCGCCATGACCCAGAGGTCGGCGTCGGTCGCGGCATCGGCCTGGGCGAGGGCGGTGAGCTGGTCGCGGAGGATCTGCTCGCTGGCGCGGAGGGCGCGCAGTCCGCGGAGACCGAGGGCCGGGTTCTCCTCGTGGTCGTCGTTGAGGAAGCTCAGCGGCTTGTCGGCGCCGGCGTCGAGCGCGCGGACGACGACCTTGCGGCCGGGGAACGCGGCGAGCAGGCGCGTGTACTGCTCCGCCTGCTCGGCGACCGAGGGCGCCTCCTTCGCGTCGAGGAAGAGGAACTCGGTGCGGAACAGCCCCACTCCCTCGGCGCCGAGCTCGACCGCGTTCGCAGCGCCGTCGGCCGAGCCGAGGTTCGCGAGCAGCGGCACGGCGTGGCCGTCGGCCAGCGCGCCGGGGACGACCGGTGCGGCGAGCATCTCGGCGCGCTTGGCGATCGAGGACTTCGCGGCGCCGATCTCGGCGTCCGAGGGGTTCACCGTCACGACGCCGGAGGTGGCGTCGAGGATGACGAGCTGGCCGTCCCGCAGGTCGAGGGCGCCGGTGGTGCCGACGATGGCGGTGATCGACTTCTCCCGGGCGAGGATCGCCGTGTGCGAGGTCGGTCCACCGTCGCTGGTGATCAGGCCGAGGACCTTCTCGAGGTCGAGCAGCGCCGTGTCGGCCGGAGCGAGGTCGCGGGCGACGAGCACGAACGGCTCGTCCGACTCGGGGACGCCGGGAGCGGCGACGCCGCGCAGGTGCGCCACGACGCGCTGCGAGACGTCGTCGAGGTCGGTCGCGCGCTCGGCCATGTAGCCGCCCATCGCCACGAGCAGGTCGCGGAAGCCGGCGAAGGCCTCGTGCACGGCGCGCTCCGCGGTCTTGCCCCCGGCGATCCGCGCCTTGACGTCGTCCGCGAGGGACGGGTCCTCGGCCATCAGGGCCTGGGCGTCGAGGACGTCCTTCGCCGAGCCGCCGGCCCGCTCGCCTCGGTGGCGGATCGTCGCGGCGGTGGCGGACAGCGACGAGACGGCGCGCTCCTCCTCCTGGGCGACGCTGCGGGTGCTGGCGGTGTCCTCGGGTTCGGGCAGCGGCTCCGGCATGCGCAGGACCGGCCCGAGGGCCAGCCCGCGTCCCACTCCGGTGCCCTGGAGCTTGGCGGAGGCGTAGGCGGTCTGAGGAGTGGACAGCGTCATGGGTGCTCGTTCCTGTCGTGCGGAGTGCGGGCGGGAGAAGAGGATGCGGGGGGCCGGGAGAGAGCGGGGCGGCGG
>NZ_PSVQ01000046.1:0-23055 GCF_002932395.1 Rathayibacter sp. AY1D9 | reverse complement strand
CCTCCCCCCGCCCCCTCGCCTCCGGGCTGATCGCGCTCGTCGCGACCGGTGCCCTGCTCTTCGGCGCGACCCCGGCCCTCGCCGCGGAGAACCCGCAGAAGCCCCTGTCCTCCTCCGAGGAGGCGCCGACCGGCCTCGCTCCCGCGAGCGAGTCGCCCGAGGCCGCCCAGCAGACCGCCCGCGCGGCCGTCAGCTACTACAACGCCCTCGTCGGCGGCGAGGAGCTGGCCGCCGGACAGCGGATCGTCTCGGGCACGAACGGCTACTCGTTCCGGATGCAGACCGACGGCAACGCGGTGGTCTACGACCCGCAGGGCCGCCCCACCTTCGCGACGAACACCCAGGGCCGCGGCGACCACCTGGTCATGCAGACCGACGGCAACATGGTCGTCTACTCCGCCAAGGGCGGCCCCGTGTGGAGCACGAACACGATCAACGAAGCGGGCGCCTCGGTGATCATGCAGCCCGACGGCAACCTCGTCGTCTACCGCGAGAACGGCTCGCCCGCCTGGGCGAGCAGCGTCCGCCGCGTCATCGCCGAGCCGGTGACCGACACGCTGTTCACGGAGCAGACCCTCCGCCCCGTCCACCAGCTCACCTCCGCCGACGGCCGCTTCAGCGCCGTCATGCAGAACGACGGCAACTTCGTCGGCTACGGCCCCCAGGGCGCCGTCTGGGGCACCGGCACCGGCGGCTCCGGCAACCGCATCACCATGCAGAAGGACGGCAACGCCGTCATCTACGGCTCCGACGGCTCCGTCAAGTGGTTCTCGGGCACGCGCGGCAAGGACCTCCGCCTGGGCATCAACAACGCCGGCTCGCTGATCATCGTGAACCCGTCCGACGACGTGATCTGGACCAGCCAGGCCGCCTTCCCCTCGACCACCCTCTACGCGGCGAACTCGCTCGAGGCGGGCAGCTTCCTCCGCTCCGCGAACGGCGTCTACCGAGCGGTGATGCAGGCGGACGGCAACTTCGTCGTCTACGGCAAGAACGGCCCGATCTGGGCGTCGAAGACCACCCGCGCAGGCGGCTTCTTCGCCCTCGACACCAGCGGGCAGATCGCCGTGGGCACCGAGACGACGAGCGGATGGTCGGTCGTCCCGCCCGCCGCGTCAGTCGGCCCCTACAAGCTCGTCATGCAGGACGACGGCAACCTCGTCGAGTACGACAGCCGCCGCGCGGTCTGGGCCAGCCGCGGCTGACGCCCCTCCGCCACGACGCCCCCTGGTCCCCGGACCGGGGGGCGTCGTCGTCTCCCCCGCCGTGGGACGATTCCCCCGACCCCGCCGCCCTCCCCGACAGGACTCCTGCGATGACGCACCTCCCCTCCGGCCGCTCCCTGACCGCCTCCCTCGCGGCGCTCGCCGCCACGGGCGCGCTCCTGCTGGGCTCGCTGCCCGCCTCCGCGGTCGAGGCCCCGCCCTCGGCGTCCTCCGCCGTCGCCTCCGCCGCGGTCCTCCGTGCCGGCGAGCAGCTCGCGCGCGGCGAGCGCCTGGTGTCCCCCGACGGCGCCTCCTCCCTCGTGATGCAGACCGACGGCAACGCCGTGGTCTACGCCGCCGGCGGCCGTCCCACCTGGGCCTCGGGCACGCAGGGGCGCGGCGACAGCCTGCGGATGCAGGACGACGGCAACCTCGTCGTGTACGCCGCGGACGGGCGCCCGGTCTGGGCGAGCGGCACGGTGGCCGACCCGGGCGGCGAGCTGCGGATGCAGGACGACGGCAATCTCGTGATCTACCGCCGCAGCGGCTCGGCCGCCTGGGCCAGCAGCATCGGCGGCCGGATCGACGAGCCGCGCACCGACACCCTCCGCCGCGGCAGCACCCTCTACGCGGGGAACCGGCTCGCCACTCAGGGAGGCACCACGGCGGTCATGCAGGCGGACGGCAACCTCGTCGTCTACGGACAGGGCGGGGCTCTCTGGGCGAGCGGCACCCGCGGCCGGGGCAACGTACTCCGGATGCAGGACGACGGGAACGCCGTGGTCTACACCGCGGACGGCGCGCCCGTGTGGGCCTCGGACACGTCCGGCGAGCCGGGCGCCACGATGGTCCTCCGCGAGGGCGATCTCCGGATCGCGGACGACTCCGGCGTCCTCTGGAGCAGTGCCGCGCTCGTCGTGCGCGACTCGCTCTCCCCGAGCGGCCTCGTCGTCGCGGGCACGCGGCTGACCTCGGCGAGCGGGCAGTGGCGGGCTGAGATGCAGCGCGACGGCAACTTCGTCGTCTACGGGCCGAACGGCGCGGACTGGGCGACGAACACCTCCTCCGCCTCCGGTGCCGCCTTCTCGATGAGCTCCGAGGGCCGGCTCGACGTGGCCGACTCCCGGATCCTCTGGCTGCGGTTCCCGAGGATCTCCTTCGGCATCGGCCAGAGCGGCGTCGTCGCGCCCTACCGCCTCGTGCTGCAGGACGACGGCCGCCTCGTCGAGTACGACGGCATCGGACGGGCCGTCTGGGCCAGCCGGGGCTGACGCGCGACGCATGATGGAGGGGTGAGCGACCCCGGCGACTTCATCCGCTCGGCCCTGGAGTACGAGGGCGACGTCTGGCGCGCGCAGGACGTGCGCGAGCGCCTGGGAGCAGGGCTCGACTCGACGGGCGCCTCGGTCGGGGCGGTCCGCGGCACCGTCCGCGACGCGCTGAGGAAGTTCCGCTCGCTCGAGCACGACGACGTGACCGCCCTCTCCTCCGAGCTGTGGGAGCCGGCGGTGTTCGAGCCGCGGCTGGCGGCCGTCGTGCTGCTGCAGTCCCGAGCCGAGTGGCTGCGCGGCTCCGACCTCACCCGGCTCGAGGGCTTCGTCCGCGACTCCCGCGTGGACGAGCTGAGCGACCCGCTGGCCCGCGACGTCGTCGCTCCGCTCCTGGCAGGGCTGCTTGGTGCGGCGCGGACCCGGGCGGACGCGGTCCTCGACCGCTGGGAGGCGGAGGGCGGGCGCCTGGCGCGCGCGGCCGCCCTGGCACGGGCCTCGGTCCCGACGGAGCACGGCTGAACGGCCGCTCGGACCGACCGCCCCGCGGAGCCGGACGCCTGCTCAGGCGGCCCGGTACTCCTGAGCCGCCGTGCCGTCCGCCACCCGGATCCGCGTGTCGAACTCCAGGCCCGGATCGACCCGGTGCGCGATCAGGACCACCGTCCGCCCCTCGGCGGCGCGGAGCAGATCCCCGAGCAGGGCGTCGGCCACGGGAGCGTCCACCGACGCCGTCGGCTCGTCCAGCACCAGGACGCGGAAATCGGCCAGGAGTGCGCGTGCGAGGGCGATCCGCTGAGCCTGACCGCCCGAGACGAGCGAGCCCCGCTCCCCCACCCGCGCGTCGAGCCCGCCGCGTGCAGCGACCCAGGGCCCGAGCCCGACCCGCTCGAGCACCGCCTCGAGCACGGCGCCATCGGCCTCGGGCCGCGCGAAGAGGAGGTTCTGCCGGATCGTGTCGTCGAAGAGGTACGGCTGCTGCTCCACGAGCCCGACCCGCTTCCGCACCTCCGCCTGCGGCAGCGTGCGCGCCTCGACTCCGCCCAGGAGGTAGCTGCCGGAGTGGTCGAGGAAGCGCACCAGAGCGTGCGCGAGCGTGGTCTTCCCGGACCCGCTGCCGCCGGTGACGAGGACGCGCGCACCCTCCGGCAGGTCGAGCGAGACGCCCCGCAGCGCGGGCGTGTGCGCGCCGGGCCAGCTCACCGACAGGTCGCGCAGGACGATGCCGGCGCCCCGGGGAGCCGGGGCATCCGGGTCCACGTCCGCGTCGGTCGCGAGCGCCGGCGACGCCGCCTCGGCGTCCAGATCGGCCAGGCGCTGAGCGCTCGAGAGCGCGGTGCGCGCCGCCTGCACGGCGAGCGGCGCGGCGGCGGCGACCTCGAAGACCGCGAGCGGCACGAGCGCGACGACTCCCAGCGCCGGACCGCCGAGGTCGCCGATCGCCGGGATCCCGAGCGCGAGGCCCGCCCAGACCGCACCGCCCGAGCAGAGGGCGAGGACGGCCGCGGCCAGTCCGGCGGAGGCCGCCCGCCGACGCGCCGCCCGGGCGAGCGACTCCTCCGCGCGTGCCACGTCCGCCAGAGCGTCACCCGCCGCATCGAAGGCGATGAGCACGTCGAGGCGGGTGACCAGCAGGTTGAGGCGCTCGGCGAGCTCCCCGCGCAGCGGCGCCAGCTCGCGATCCGCCTGCGCGGAGAGCCGGCCGGCGCCCAGGGCCCCACCGGCGAAGGCGAGGACCAGCAGCGCCAGCAGCACGGCGCCCATCGCCGGCAGCAGCAGCCAGACGCCGACCACCGAGACCGCAGCGACCAGCGCCGCGACGACCAGCGGCTGCACGACGCGCAGCGGCACGTCCTGCTGGGCGTCGACGTCCGCCACCACCCGGGAGACCAGGTCGCCACGGCGAACGCGGCCCAGCCCGTCCGGCGCGACCGGCACCAGGCGCTCGTAGACGCCCGCCCGGAGCTCCGCGAGCGCGCGGAAGGCGGCGTCGTGGCCGGTCAGCCGCTCGAGGTAGCGGAAGAAGGCCCGCGCCAGCGCGAAGGCCCGCACGCCCACGACGGCCATGGAGAGGAACAGGATCGGCGGCTGCTCGGCCGCGCGGACGATCAGCCAGGCGGAGCAGGCCAGCAGCGCCACGACGGCGGAGGAGGAGAGCAGCCCGAAGGACAGACCCGGCAGGAAGCGGCGCGGCCTGGGCATCGCGGCGCGGAGGACGTCGGAGCGGTTCACCTCGCGACCGCCTCCGCCGGCGCCAAGGCGATCACGGCGTCGGCCGCCGCGACGGTCGCGGGCCGGTGGCTGGCGACGACGACGATCGTCCCGCTCTCCGCCAGCGACCTGAGTCCGGCGAGCAGCGCCCGCTCGGACTCGTCGTCGAGGGCGGCGGTCGGCTCGTCCAGGGCCAGCACCGCGCACCCGCGCTCGAGCAGGCGGTGCACAGCGCGGGCGACGGCGACACGGGCGCTCTGCCCGCCCGAGAGGCCCGTCCCCTCGGCGTCGAGCCGGCGCTCGGGGTCCACGTCGACGGCGGCGATCGCCAGGGCCCGCCGCACGCGCTCGGGGTCCGGCGCGAGTGCTCCGAGCCCGACGGCGGAGGCGACGCTCCCCGGGAGAAGGTCGGGCCGCTGGCCCGCCCAGGCGAGCGTCGACCGCAGATCCGCGACCGGCGACCCGCCGAGCAGCAGCGTGCCCGAGAAGGGCACGAAGCCCGCGAGCGCGGCGATCAGCGTCGACTTCCCGGACCCGCTGGGCCCGGTCACCACGGTGATCGACCCGACGGGGAGCACCGCGTCGACAGGAGCGAGCGTCCGCCCGCGTCCGTCGTCGACCGCGAGACCCCGCAGCTCGAGCGCCCCCGTCGCCGCCGGGGCCTTCCCGCGAGCGGGCAGGGCCGCCGCGCGCTCGAGGACGGCGAAGGCGCGGTCCGCCGCCTGCACCCCGTCCGCCGCCGCATGGAACTCGGCACCGACCTGGCGCACCGGCAGGAACACGTCCGGCGCCAGCACCAGGACGAACAGCCCGACGGCCAGCCCCAGCGAGCCGTCGACGAGCCGCAGCCCGATCGAGACGGCGACCAGCGCGACCGAGAGCGAGCCGGCGAGCTCCAGCACGAAGCCGCTGACGAAGGTCACCCGCAGCACCTTCATCGTGTGCACGCGGTAGTCCTCGGTCAGCGCGCGGATCCGCGTCGCCTGCCGCTCGGCCCGCCCGAAGATCTTGAGTGTTGCGAGGCCGCCGACGGTGTCGACGAAGCCGGACGCGAGCGCCTGCAGCCGCTCCCACTGCCGCGCCTGCACGGCCTGGGTCGCCCAGCCGATCAGCACCATGAACACCGGGATGAGCGGCAGGGTCACCACCAGGAACACCGCGCTGAGCGGATCGGCGAGGAAGACCACGAGCGTCAGGAGCGGCGTCGCCACCGCGGTGGCGATCAGCTGCGGGAGGTAGCGGGCGAAGTAGCCGTCGAGGGAGTCCAGTCCGCCGCCCAGCAGCGCGACGACCCCGCCCGAGCCCCCATCGGAGCGGCCCGCCGGGCCGAGCTCGACCAGTGCGGCGAGGACCGCCTGCCGCAGCTGCGCCTTCGCTCCTGCTCCTCCGCGCACCGCGTTCACCTCGGTCGCCCAGGCGAGAGCCGCCCGCGCCGCGACGACCGCGAGCAGGGCGGCCAGCAGCGGCGCGAGATCGTCGGCGCTCCTCCCGTCGACCGCACCGGCCACCAGCTGCGCCACGAGCCACGCGAAGGCGACGATCGCCAGGGTCCTCGCCAGCGCGAGCACCCCGCCGAGCAGGAGGAACACGCGGGCCGCCCGGGCGTAGCGGAGCAGGCGCGGATCGAGGGGCTTCACGTCAGTGGGCGTCGACCGGGATGTGCGCGCGGCTGATGCGCTTGCGGAAGATCCAGTAGGTCCAGGCCTGGTAGCCGACGATGAGCGGCACGAACACCAGGGCGGTCCAACTCATGACCGCCAGCGTATAGGGCGTGCTGGAGGCGTTCTCGATCGTCAGCCCGTAGGCGGGGACGTTCGAGGCCGGCATCACCGCGGGGAACAGCGTCGCGAAGAGGGCGAGCACGGCGAGCGCGATGGTGCCGGCCAGCAGCGCGAAGGCGCGTCCCTCCCGGCCTCGCGTGATCGCGAGCCAGCCGCCGACGAGGGTCGCGGCTGCGCCCGCCGAGAGCGCCCAGGAGGCGGTGCTCCCCTGGCCGAGGTTGGTCCAGGCCAGGAAGACCGCGGCGACGACCACGGTGAGCAGCCCCGCGCGGGTCGCCAGGCGGCGCGCACGCTCGCGGATCCCCCCCTCCGTCTTCAGGGCGACGAAGACGACTCCGTGCGTGAAGAAGAGCAGGAGGGTCGTCGCTCCGCCCAGGAGCGCGTAGGGGTTCAGCAGGTCCAGGACGGTGCCGGTGAAGTTGTGGTCGGCGTCCATCGGGACGCCCTGCACGATGTTCGCGAAGGCCACGCCCCAGAGGAAGGCGGGCACCGCGGAGCCGACGACGATCATCGTGTCGAAGCGCCGCTTCCACTGCGCCTCCGGACGCTGGTGCCGGTACTCGAACGAGACGCCGCGGGCGATCAGCGCGAGCAGGATGAGCAGAAGCGGCAGGTAGAACCCGCTGAAGAGCGTGGCGTACCACTCCGGGAACGCGGCGAACAGGGCGGCGCCGGCGACGATCACCCACGTCTCGTTCAGGTCCCACACCGGACCGATCGTGTTGATCAGCACGCGGCGGTCGGTGTCGTCGCGCCCGAGGAACGGGAGCGACATGCCGACGCCGAAGTCGAACCCGTCGAGGACGAAGTAGCCGATGAAGAAGAACGCGACGATCCAGAACCAGAGAACGGCGAGATCCATGAGGGGTGCCTCCTAGTAGACGGTGCCGACGAGCTGCGGGCGACCGCTCTCCTCGTCGACCTCGGGAGCGTCGTCGGGGCCGGCCTGCGCGGCCCGCTTGATCAGGCGGAACTCGACCACGGCGAGCGTGCCGTAGATCGCGGTGAAGGCGAGCAGCGAGATCAGGACCTCGAGGCCGCTCACTCCGGGCGAGACTCCGTCGGCGGTCTTCAGCAGTCCGAACACGAGCCACGGCTGGCGGCCCATCTCGGTGAAGACCCAGCCCACGATCATCGCCATCAGCGGCAGCGGGGCGGCCCAGATCGCGACCTTCCACATCCACTGCTTCGGCTCGCGGCCCTTCCGGGTGAACCAGAGGCCGGCCGCGGCGATGCCGATGGCCAGGACGCCGAGGGCCATCATCCAGCGGAACGACCAGTAGGTGACCCAGATGATCGGCGTGTAGTCGCCGGGTCCGTAGACCTGGGTGTACTGCGCCTGGAGGTCGTTGATGCCTTCGACCGTGCCGGTGAAGGTGTGCGTCGAGAGGAAGGAGAGCAGGTAGGGGATGCGGATCGAGAACAGCTCGCTCGAGCCGTCCGGCGTGCCCCAGGTGAAGACGGAGAAGGAGGCGTCGACGCCCGTGGAGGTCCTGTAGAGCGCCTCCGCGGCCGCCATCTTCATCGGCTGCGTGTCGACCATCGCGAGGCCGAGCGAGTCGCCGGTGAACAGGGTCAGGCCGCCGCTGACGAGCATCATCCAGGCGCCGAACCTCAGCGCGGGGCGCATGGTCTCGAGGTGCTGGTTCCGCGAGAGGTGGTAGGCCGCGACGCTGATGATGACGGCGGCCGAGACCATGAAGCAGGCGAAGATCGTGTGCGGGAACGCGGCGAGAGCGACCTTGTTGGTGAGGAGTGCCCAGATGTCGGTGAGCTCCGCGCGGCCCTTGGTCTCGTTGATGCGGAAGCCGACCGGGTTCTGCATGAACGCGTTCGCGGCGATGATGAAGTAGGCCGAGAGCGTGGTGCCCAGCGTGGTCAGCCAGATGGTGGCCAGGTGCAGCTTCTCGGGCAGCTTGTCCCAGCCGAAGATCCAGAGGCCGATGAAGGTCGCCTCGAGGAAGAAGGCGAGCAGGCCCTCGAACGCCAGCGGCGCCCCGAAGACGTCGCCGACGAAGCGGGAGTAGTCGCTCCAGTTCATCCCGAACTGGAACTCCTGGACGATCCCGGTCACGACGCCCATCGCGAAGTTGATCAGGAAGAGCTTCCCGAAGAACTTCGTCAGCTGCAGGTAGTGCACCTTCCCGGTGCG
Source organism: Rathayibacter sp. AY1D9 (assembly GCF_002932395.1). Taxonomy (NCBI): domain Bacteria; kingdom Bacillati; phylum Actinomycetota; class Actinomycetes; order Micrococcales; family Microbacteriaceae; genus Rathayibacter; species Rathayibacter sp. AY1D9. The sequence goes on along the minus strand of NZ_PSVQ01000046.1, from coordinate 14,438 downwards.
CACCCAGCAGGTCTGGAAGATCGCGACGGTGAGCGCCATGCCGATCGTGAGCGGCACGAACAGGAAGTGGTAGATCGTCGTCAGACCGAACTGCCATCTCGACAGCAGGAGCGGGTCCAGGAGTTCGTTCACAGCTCCGAGAGTAGGTCGGCGGAAGGGGTCCGACGGCCTTCGATCCCAGTACTGGGGCGGATGTGCGGCCTTCCGCGAGCTCCTGGCGGCACCCTTTCCGGGGTGGCCCCGGACGCCCCTCCGAGCGCTCCCGCCGACCGGTCGCTCGACGTCGAGACAGTCCCTCTCGACGTCGAGGGAGTCCACCGCGCGGCGACTGCCGAGCGGGGCTCGCCTCCGTCGGACGCGCCGCCGCCGGCCTCTCGACGCCGAGCGATCAGGCGGGCGACGGAGCGCTGAGCCTTCCTCTCACGGGCCTTCAGCGGATTCCCAGGCGCACATCCGCGAGATCGGCTCTGGGTATCCGTTCACCGCGCGACGCATCGACGGACTCGCCCGGTGAAGAGACTCCCGGGGCCGATGCCGAGGCGCCGTCGGCGGGCGCCCCGCGGTCAGCCGGCGTCGACGCGCGAGCGGGAGCCGGAGAACCAGGCGGGCGCCTGGAAGCCGTACTTCAGCACGGGCAGGTCGCGGGTGAGGCGCCAGTAGCCCAGCGCCGCCGCGACGCCGATCCCGCAGACCAGGAGCGGCACGACCGGCCCGATGACGTCGAGCCAGCGCTCTCCGTCGAAGAGCAGCAGGGTGCTCGTGGCGAGCGAGACGAAGAGGACGTGCACCACGTACACCGGGAGCGTGTTGCGGCCGATGAAGGTGATCCAGCCCGCGCCGCGCCGGTTCGAGAGGAAGCGGGCGACCACGAGCCCGGCGAGGACCGCCAGCACGCTCACCAGGACCAGCCCGATCGTCAGCAGCGGGAAGCGGGCGCGGACGGCGAGGATCACGCCGGCGAGCACGAGGAACAGCACGCCGAAGCCGACTCCGCTGAGGATCCCGCGGCGCTCCACGAACGCGATCACCGCGTTCCGCAGGTAGAGGCCGAGCAGGAAGAACATCAGGTAGCGGGCCATGCCGTCCCAGGCGATGTTCCCGGTGCCCTCGGAGGTGCTGGAGCGGACGGCGTACCAGACCACGGCGATCGCGGTCGCGATGCCGATCTGCACCCGCCAGTCGATCCGGCCCTGCGCGAGCTTGGCGGCCACGAAGAAGATCGTGAGCGCGTAGAGGAACCAGAGCCCGTTGTGCGGCATCACCGGCTGGAGGAGCAGCGCGAGCGGGTCGGACTCGTCGGTGCCGCCCGGGTTGGGCACCACCAGGAAGAAGAGGAACCGCACCACGGACCAGAGCAGGAAGGCCCAGACCAGCAGGCTCAGCCGCGAACGCCAGAGCTCCGGCCACGACCGGGTGAGCACGGAGCCGGCGAACAGCCCCGAGGCGAGGAAGAACAGCGGCATCCGGAAGGTGATGAGGAGGAGGTTGATCTCGTTCCACGAGTCGGGGGCGATCCCGGCCGTCGTGGTCCACTGCACGGAGTGGGCCAGGGCGACCAGGATGATCGCGATGCCCTTCGCCGTGTCCACCCAGGTGATGCGTGCGCGTGCCATGAGTCCTCGTCGTGATCGTCCATCGGAAGTCGGCCGGCGGCGACGATGGCGATGGCGATGTGCAAGTGTCGCACGGCTGTGCATCCTCTGTGATGTTCTGCGCGTATTCGATCACGGCGATCCGGTGACGGAGAGACGGCCACCGGGTGCGCGGGTCCTCGGACGGCCTCCTCGTGGACGACGCGCCCCCGCCGATGCCCGAGGATCGAGCCATGACTCGAGCGACGCCCTCCGGCTCCGCCCCCGGCCCCCGCCGCATCCGCCTCCGCCTCCTGGTCGCGCTGCTGGTGCTCGCGCTGGTCCTCGCCGGCGCGGGCATCGCCCTCTCGCTCGCCTCGCGGAGCGGAGGCGCGGGCGCTCCGGCCGCGAGCTCCCCCGACCCCGGCCCGACCTCCTCCGTCGACATGGCCGAGCGCGTCGCCGGTCTCGAGAAGCGCTTCGCCGCCGGGTTCCCGCAGCACAGCATCGTCCTCACGGGCAGCTCCACGATCGGCCGCTGGACGACCTCCAAGGAGGACCTGCGTCCGCTCGAGACCTACAACATCGGGATCGGCGGCACGACCGTCGCCGATCACCTCGCGTGGCTGGACCGCATGGTCGTCCCCTTCGATCCCCGCGCCGTGATCGTGTACGTGGGAGCGAACGACATCAGCGGCGAGGAGGGCTCGCGCACCGGCGCCCAGACCGCCGGCGCCGTCGTCGAGTACCTCCAGCGCGTGGAGGAGGTCGCCCCCGACGCCGAGCTGTTCTACGTCGAGATCGCGGAGACGCCCGCCCGCGCCTCCGTCGGCGCCGAGGTCCGCGCCGCCAACACCGCGGTCAGCGCCTACGCCGAGACGGACGACCGCGTCACCTTCGTCCCCACCGCCGACGCGCTCGTCACCTCCGACGGCTCTGTCGACCCCTCCCTCTTCGTCGACGACGGCCTGCACTTCGACGAGGCCGGCTACGCCCGGTTCTCGGAGGCGGTCCGCGCGGTGGTCCTGCCCGCTCTGGAGTGAACCGGCGGGCCGACGCACTGCAGCCCCGCTCGACGTGAGCGGCCCGGGGACACCGCGCCCGGAGCCCCCAGTGTTGACCCTGAAGGGGGACACGGCCCCTCCGTCGCGCGCGCCTATCCTGGCCCCGCGTCATCGCCGACAGCGCCCTCTGCACCGCCGCAGACCGCCGCTCGCTCAGCAGCGCCGACCGTCTCGGAGTCACCGATGCCCCGCTCGAGGATCCGCCCCCGTGGTCTCGCCCTGCTCACCGTCCTGGCGATCACGGCCGCCGCGCTCGTCGCCGGGCCCGCGGGTCCGGCGTCCGCCGCTCCCGTCGTGCCCGCCGGCTTCACCGACTCGCGGGTGGCGGCCGTCCCCGCGCCGACCGCCCTCGCCTTCACGACCGACGGACGCACCCTCGTCTCCTCGCAGACCGGCGCGATCCGGGTGATCCGCGCCGGCGGCCTGGTCGCCACCCCGGCCCTCGACCTGCGCTCGAAGGTCTGCGCCAACGGCGAGCGCGGCGTGCTCGGCCTCGCGGTCGACCCGGCACCGGGCTCGCGCACCGTCGTCGTCTACTACACCGCGAAGGGCTCCGACTCCTCCTGCCCGACCAACGCCGGCGGCACGGTGAACCCCGCGGGAGCCCCGCGCAACCGCGTCTCCTCGTTCCAGCTCGGCACCGACGACCGCATCGACCCGGCCTCCGAGCGCGTCCTCCTCGACGGCATCTACTCCCCCGCGAGCAACCACAACGGCGGCGACCTCGCCATCGGCAAGGACGGCCTGCTCTACGTCAGCGTCGGCGACGGCGGCTGCGACTACCGCGGCGGAGTCGGCTCGCCGGGCGGCAGCGGCTGCGGCGGCCGGAACGACGCCGCCCGCGACCCGAACATCCTGAACGGCAAGATCCTCCGGATCACCCTCACCGGCGGCGTCCCGGCCGGCAACCCCTACCTGGGCACCGGGACCGCCTCCTGCCGGCTCGCCCCGGCCGCCGCGGGCGTGCGCTGCCGCGAGACGTTCGCGAGCGGCCTGCGCAATCCGTTCCGGATGGCCTTCGACCCGAACGCGACCGGCACCGTCTTCCGCATCAACGACGTGGGCCAGGACGCCTGGGAGGAGATCGACCAGGGCGTCGCCGGCGCCGACTACGGCTGGAACACCCGTGAGGGCCACTGCGCGAAGACCGGCTCGGCCTCGAACTGCGGAGCCGCGGCGCCCGCCGGTCTCACCGACCCGGTCCACGACTACGCGCACAGCAGCGGCTGCGCCTCGATCACGGGCGGCGCCTACGTCCCCCGCGGCGTCTGGCCGGCCGCCTACGACGGCGCGTACCTCTTCGGCGACTACGTGTGCGGGAAGATCCGGACCCTCGGCCGCACCGGCGCGGCCGGCGACCTCGTGACCGGCCTCGGCGGCAGCAGCGCCGTCGCCATGGCCTTCGGTCCCTCGCGCGGGACCCAGGACCTCTTCTACACCAGCTACGCGAACGGCGGCGAGGTCCGGCGCCTCGCCTACACTGCCGCGGCGAACCGCGCCCCGACCGCGACCCTCACCGCCGCCCCCTCCTCCGGCGCGGCTCCTCTCGCCGCGCGGCTGAACGGCTCGGGCAGCAGCGACCCGGAGGGCGGTGCCCTGACCTACCTGTGGTCGTTCGGCGACGGCACCCCCGACCGCATCACGACCGGCCCGACCTTCACCCACAGCTACGCCGCCGGCAGCTGGACCGCGTCCCTCCGCGTCCGCGATCCGAAGGGAGCCGTCTCCGCCCCCGCGACGACGAGGATCACCTCGGGCGACAGTGCCCCGACGGTGAGCATCACCGCACCCGCCGACGGAGGGGTGTTCGTCACCGGCCGGAGCTACGGCCTCCGCGCCACGGCGACCGACGCCGAGGACGGCGCCCTGCCCGCCTCGGCGCTCACCTGGACCGTCCAGCGCCGCCACGCTCAGCACACGCATCCCTTCCTCGGGCCGCTGACGGGGAACGACCTCTCCTTCGTCGCCCCCGGCCCGGAGGACCTCGCCGCCGCCGCCGACAGCGACCTCCTGATCAGCGTCACGGCGACGGACTCGAGCGGAGTGTCGACGACGGCGACGCGGACGTTCTTCCCGCAGAAGGTCTCCGTCACCCTGGCCACCGCTCCCGCCGGCCGGACGGTCGTCGTCAACGGCACCGAGGTCGCCGGAGGCACGACCGTCGTCTCGTGGGCGGGCTCGGCCCTCCAGCTGGAGGTCCCGGACCAGACCGACGCGTCGGGCACGGCCTACCGGTTCTCGTCCTGGTCGGACGGCGGCGCCGCCTCGCACAGCGTCGTCACTCCCGGGAGCAGCACCACGCTGACGGCGACCCTCGTCGCCGCCGGACTCCCCGGCGCGCCGACCGCGGTCACCGCCACGGCGGGCTCGGACGGCACGGCGACGCTCGCGTGGTCGCCCCCCGCGGGGACCGGTGGCTCGGCGGTCACCGGCTACCGGGTGTCGCGCGACGGGTCCGACACGAGCGGAGCCGGAGCCTGGAGCGCCGTGGTCGCCGCGACCAAGCGCTCGCAGACCTTCACGAAGCTGGTCCCGGGCCGCAGCTACACCCTCTCGGTGCAGGCGGTCACGGCGAACGGCACCGGCCCGGCGGCCTCCGCGCTCGTCGCCGTCCCCTGACCGCCCGGCGTCCACCGGCCTCCCGGGCGCAGCCCTGCCGCCGCCCAGCCGTGCGCCCCTACGATCGAGCCATGCCGAGCATCCGGAGCCGCCGTCGGCCCCAGCCCCCGATCGAGTCCCCGGCGGGCGGGGGCGCCCGGTGAACGACACCCTCACCGGGATCCTGGACTTCGTCGTCAGCGTCCCCCCGGTCTGGCGGACGCTCCTCGCCGGACTCGCGATCTTCTTCGAGACCACGATCCTGGCGGGCCTCGTCGTCCCCGGCGACACGATCGTGATCGTCAGCGCGACCGGCGTGACCAGCCCGCTGCAGTTCGCGGCGCTGGCCGTCACGGTCGTCATCGGCGCCCTCTGCGGCGAGTCCGTCGGCTTCTACCTCGGCCGCTGGTTCGGGCCGCGGATCCGCGCGTCGCGCCTGGGACGCCGGCTCGGCGAGAAGAACTGGCTGAAGGCCGAGCGCTACCTCGCGCGGCGCGGCGGGTTCGCCGTGTTCCTCTCGCGATTCCTGCCGGTGCTGCACTCGCTGATCCCGCTGACGGTGGGGATGAGCGGGATGCGCTACCGGACCTTCATGGCCTGGACGATCCCGGCGTGCGTGCTCTGGTCGTCCGCCTACGTCGGCGTCGGCGCGGCCGCGGCCGGCAGCTACCGGGAGCTCTCGGAGAGCCTGCACGGCGCCGGCTACGTCTTCGTGGGCGTCATCGTCGTCTTCGCCCTGCTCGTGCTCCTCGGGAAGAAGCTCCTGAACAGAGCGGAGGCGCGTCACCTCGACGAGTGACGCGCCTCCGGGCGTGGATCCGGGGAGGATCAGTCGACGAGACCCGCCGACTTCAGCCACTCGCCCGCGATCGCGGACGCGGACTTCTGCTCGTTGACGCTCTCGGAGTTGAGGGCGACGAGGTCGTCCGCCGTGAGCTTCGCGCTGACCGCGTTCAGCACCTCGGCCGCGTCGTCCGTGATCTTGCTCGAGACGATCGGCACGACGTTGTCGGCCACGAACAGTCCGTCCGGGTCCTCGAGAGCGACGAGGTCGTTCTTCTGGATGTTCGGGTCGGCCGTGTAGACGTTCGCCAGCTGGATCTGGTCGCTGGTGAGCGCGTCGACGGTGGTCGATCCGCCGCTGTCCTCGATCGCCTGGAAGGTGGTCGTGATGCCGTACTTCGACTGCAGGGTGTCGGGCCCGTAGGGCCGCGTCTGCAGCTCGGAGTTGCCGCCGACCACGATCGGGTCGGTGACGTTCTTGAGCGACGCGATGTCGGTCAGGTCCCACTTGTCGGCGAAGGCCTGGGTGACGGTGTACGAGTTCTGGTCGCTGGCCTCGGCGGCGTCGAGGGCGCGGAGGCCGTCGGGCAGCGCGTCGCCGAGCGCGGAGTACACGTCGTCGGCGGTGGTGGCCGTCGCGTCGGGCTCGAGCGCCTGCAGGAGGCTGCCGTCGTACTCCGGGAAGACGTCGATGGATCCGCTCTCGATCTCGGGCAGGTAGATCTCGCGCTGGCCGATGCGCAGCTGGCGGTCGACGGTGAAGCCGTCGTTCTCCAGCGCCTGCGCGTAGATCTCGGCGAGGATCTCGTTCGAGTAGTAGTCCTGCGAGCCGACCACGATGGTCTCGCTGCCCGCAGTCGCACCCGATCCCTCATCGAGCGGATCGCTCGAGGAACACCCTGCCAGTGCCACGACGGCACCGACCGCGAGTGCGCTGAGCGCGACACGGCCCTTCGTGAAATGTGCTGTGAACATTGCTATTTCCCTTCTTCGATGGGGATTCCCATCACCGCGCGTCGTCGGGGCGACGAGGCGCGGGAACCTGTGCGGCCGGCGGTGCCGGCCAGGCCGAGCACGACTCCGCGCGGCACGGCGAGCCGCTGGAGGAGGGCGAACAGGACCTCGCTGAGGAGCGTCAGCACGATCACCAGGATCGAGCCGGCGAGCATCTGCGGGTAGTCCCCCGACTTCACTCCGCGGAAGATGTACTGCCCGAGGCCGCCGGCGCCGATGTAGTCGGCGAGCGTGGCGGTCGCGATGATCTGCAGCGCCGCCGAGCGGAGCCCGCCGATCAGCAGCGGCAGCCCCAGCGGGATCTCGACCTTCGTCAGGATCTGCCACTCGGTCATGCCCATCGAGCGCGCCGCGTCGACCGTGCGGCGGTCGACCGCCTCGAGCCCGGAGTACGCGCCGGCGAGCACCGACGGGATCGCGAGCACGACGAGGGCGATCACCGGAGCGCCGAGGCCGAGCCCCAGGCTCATCGCCGCGAGGACGAGCACGCCCAGCGTCGGCAGGGCGCGCAGGCCGCCTGCGACCGGCACGGCGATGCCCTTGCCGCGCCCGGTGTGCCCGATCAGGTAGCCGATCGGGATCGCGATAGCGGCCGCGATCACGAGCACCAGCAGGCTGATGCCGACGTGCTGGGCGACACGGGTCGGGATCGCGTAGACCCCGGTCCAGTGCGCGGGGTCGGCGATCCAGGCGAAGGCCTCGGCGATGAGGTTCACGACGTCACCGCCCTCTCGACCGCGACCGGTCTGCGCGAGCGGCGCGTGCGGTCCAGAGCCGTCCAGGGCATGAGGAGACGGCCGATCAGCACCAGCAGTCCGTCGAGCACCAGCGCGAGGACGATCGTGAGGACGATGCCCGTGACGATCTCACCGGTGATGCCGCGCTGGAAGCCGTCGGTGAAGAGCAGGCCGAGGCTCTGGATCCCGAGCACCGCGCCGACCGTCACCAGGCTGACCGTGCTGACCGTGACCACGCGCAGGCCCGAGAGCAGGACCGGGCCGGCCAGCGGGAACTCGACCCGCCAGAAGCGCGCCCAGCCGGAGTAGCCCATCGCGGTCGCCGACTGGCGGACGTCGTCCGACACCGCGCCCAGTGCGTCCGAGGTGGTGCGGACCATCAGCGCGACGCCGTAGAGGGTGAGGCCCGTGATCACGTTGGCGGTCGAGCGGAGCGGGATGCCCAGCAGGACCGGCAGCAGGATGAACATGGCCAGCGAGGGGATGGCGTAGAGCACGCCGAGCCCTGTCAGCAGGGTGCCGCGGCTCCAGCGGTAGCGGTTCGCGAACCAGCCGAACGGCAGCGAGACGAGGAAGCTGAGCAGGATCGGCGGGACCGACAGGGCCAGGTGCGCCAGCAGGTTCGCGACGATCGCGTCCGTGTTGTTGACGACCCAGTTCACGCGGCGGGGCCGTCCTGCGCGCGCAGCACTCCGGTCGGACGCCCGTCGCCGTCGACCACGATGCGGGCGCCGTCGCGCTCCTCGATCCGGAGCGAGCGCTTGCCGCGGTCCGCACCGACGAAGCCGGCGACGAACTCGCTCGCGGGGTTCGCCAGGATCTCGGCGGGCGAGCCCTTCTGCGCGATCCGGCCGCCCTTCTCGAGGATGACGACCTGGTCGCCGAGCAGGAACGCCTCGTCGATGTCGTGGGTGACGAAGACCACGGTCTTGTCGAGCTCGTCCTGGAGTCGCAGGGTCTCGCGCTGCAGGTCGGCGCGCACGAGAGGGTCGACCGCGCCGAACGGCTCGTCCATCAGCAGGATGTTCGGGTCGACCGCGAGGCCGCGCGCCACGCCGACGCGCTGCTGCTGGCCGCCGGAGAGCTGGCTGGGGTACCGGGCGGCGAGCGCACGGTCCAGTCCGACCGTGTCCATCAGCTCGAGCGCGCGGGCGTGCGCTTGCTTCTTGGCGACCCCGTTCAGCCGCGGCACGGTCGCGATGTTGTCGATGACCTTGCGGTGCGGCAGGAGGCCGGAGTTCTGCATCACGTAGCCGATGCGGCGGCGGAGCGCGACGGCGGGCAGGGACGAGATGTCCTCGCCGTCGATCTCGATGGTGCCGGAGGTCGGCTCGATCATCCGGTTGATCATGCGGAGGATCGTGGTCTTCCCGCAGCCCGAGGAGCCGACGAAGACGGTCGTCTGCCGGGAGGGCAGCACGAGCGAGAAGTCGTCGACCGCCCGCGTGCCGTCCGGGTACTGCTTGCTGACGTTGCGGAACTCGATCACGAGGCCGCCCGCCGTCCGGCGGTGTGCGCGCCGATCTGTCCCTGGTCCACGACTGTGCCCGCTCTCGCTCCGCGCGTCCGGCCGTTGCACGGCCCGCGGCCCCGAACGGGGCCAGGCGGCAAGGAAAACACCAATAGCAGCCGCCTGCCAACCCGGACCGCGAAGTGTTGCGGGATGTTCCGGGAGCGACTAGGGCCTTGACAGTCCTAGCCGGTCAGGACTCCTCGACGGCTCCGTAGTGCGAGGTCATGTAGTGGCGCAGCAGCGAGCGGCTCTCGTCGATGAAGCGCTGGTCGCCGTTGGGGTCGATGAGGAACGCCCGCGTGAGCAGCGCGTCCGCGACCTCGATGGTCACCTCGAGGCGGAAGGACAGCTGCGCGCCGCCCGGGAGGCCGTACTCGGACGCGAGGATCTCGGCGAAGCGGCGGGCGAAGAAGCCGGCCTCGAACGCCTCGCCCGCGACCTCGGGGGCGTGGATCGTGTCGACGAAGCGGATGGAGCGGAAGCCCGGCTCGTTGCGGTGCATCTCGCAGAAGGCGTCGATCGCGCAGTCGACCGCGCCCCACCAGTTGCCCGGGTGGGTGTCGCGGATCTCGGTGATGACGCGGCGGCGGAAGCGCTCGAGGGCCCGCTCGCGCAGCGCCTGGAGGACGGCGATGCGGTCCGGGAAGTAGCGGTAGACCGTGCCGATCGCGGCTCCCGCGCGCTCGGCGACCATCGCCGTGGTCAGGCGGTCGAAGCCGACCTCGTCGACGACGGCGGCCGCCGCGTCGAGCAGCGAGGCGAGACGGGCGGCGCTGCGCACCTGCACCGGCTCGTTGCGGACCTGGGACGATTCACCGAACGGTCGATCGACGAGGTTTCCAAGAGGCACGGCGGGCTCCTTCGGTCGTGGTTCCTACAATCGTACGCACGGCGACCGCCGGTCGGGGTCGTCTCATCGAAAGTCCCTCGTGTTTCGCGCCCCCGGAAGGGCGACGGCTCCGCGGGTCCGATCCACCCGGGAGAAACCATGTGCGGACGCTTCGTCCTCTCGCAGACCACCGCCGACCTGGTGGCGCTCTTCGACATCGACGAGCCGGGCGCCGACCTGCCGGAGCCGTCCTGGAACATCGCGCCGACCCAGCGGATCGCCGTCGTCGCAGAGTCGATGAAGGGGGTCGAGGAGGGCAGCCCGCCGCGGCGCCGGCTCGCCGGAGCCCGCTGGGGCCTGGTGCCCCGCTCCGCCGCCGACCCGTCCGCGGGGCCGCCGCTGTTCAACGCGCGGATCGAGTCCGTCGCCGAGAAGCCGTCGTTCCGCGAGTCCTACGCCTCCCGGCGCGCGATCGTGCCCGCCTCGGGCTGGTACGAGTGGCGGGTCGGCGCGGACGGGGCGAAGGCACCCGTCTACGTCTCGCCGGGCGAGGGCTCGCTCCTCCTGTTCGCCGGTCTCTACGAGTGGTGGCGCTCGGCCCAGCCGGGCTCTCCGTGGCTGCTCTCGGCGACGGTCCTCACCCGCCCCTCCGCCGGGCCGCTCGCCGAGGTGCACGAGCGGATGCCCGTGCTGCTGCAGCCGGAGCTGATCGAGGACTGGCTGGACCCGGCGTCCCCCGGGGACGGCGAGCTGCTGCGCGCGGCCGCCGAGGGCGCGGCCGAGCTGGCCGAGGAGCTCGAGGTGCACGGCGTCGGCGCGGCCGTGGGCTCCGTCTCGGCGAACGGCCCCGAGCTGATCGAGCCCACCGGAGCCTGACGATCGCGTGAGAGCGCGATCCGCGGTCCGGCATCCGGTCTGACAGACTGGGCGGATGCCGCTGACGCCCGAGAGCAAGCCCCTGAGCGCAGGCAAGGCGGAGGTCATGCACCGCGCCGCCCGCCTCGAGGACCGACTCCACTCCTTCCGGATGAGGCGCGTGAAGCGCAAGGGCTACGTCCCGAGGGTCATCCCCTACACCGGCTACGGCTCGACGACGCAGCTGCGCGTCCTGGCCCGCGTCCTCTACACGCGGCCGACCCCTCCCGGGGTCGAGGAGGTCCGCCCCGTCGAGGGCGTGCGCGGCTGGCGGAGCTTCACCAGCGTCTTCGTGAGCGGGGCCGTCGTGACCGTCGAGGCCGACGGGCAGACCCACCGGGTGACGGCCGACCGCGGCGGAGTCGTCGACGCGGACCTCCCGATCACGCTCGAGCCCGGCTGGCACACCATCACCTTCTCGACCGCGGGCTCGAAGCCCGTCGAGGCGCCCGTCTTCATCGTGCGTCCGGAGTCGCGGCTGGGCGTCGTGTCGGACGTGGACGACACAGTGATGGTCACCGCGCTCCCCCGCCCCTTCGTCGCCGCCTGGAACACCTTCGTGCTCGACGAGCACGCCCGGATGCCCACGCCCGGCATGGCGGTCTTCCTCGACCGCTTCGCCCGGCAGTACGAGGGCTCCCCGGTCATCTACCTCTCCACCGGCGCGTGGAACGTCGCCCCGGCGCTCACCCGCTTCCTGTCGCGGCACCTGTACCCGGCCGGAGCGCTCCTCCTGACCGACTGGGGCCCGACGCACGACCGCTGGTTCCGCAGCGGCAAGCAGCACAAGGAGATGAACCTCCGCCGACTCGCGGCCGAGTTCCCGGACGTGCGCTGGCTGCTGGTCGGCGACGACGGGCAGCACGACGAGGAGATCTACTCCGACTTCGCGGACGAGCACCCCGACAAGGTCGCGGCGATCGCGATCCGCCAGCTCTCCACCGGCGAGGCGGTGCTCGCGGGAGGCCGCTCCAAGGCCGAGGACCGCTCCCTGACCAGCGGCACGACCTGGGTCTTCGCGCCCGACGGCGCGGGCATCTCCGAGCAGCTGACGGAGCTCGGCATCCTCTGATCCCGCACCGGCTCCGGGAACGACGGAGCCGTCCGCTCCCCGGGGGGAGGGACGGCTCCGGTCGATCGGCTCGGACTACGCCTGGTGGGCGGCCTGCAGGTCGAGGGTGATGGTGACCTTCTCGCCGATGAGCACGCCACCGGTCTCGAGGGCCGCGTTGTAGGTCAGACCGAAGTCGGTGCGGTCGATGGTGGCCTTGGCGGTGAGGCCGGCCTTGTAGTTGCCGTAGGGGTCGGTGCCGAAGCCGCCGAACTCCACCTCGAAGGTGACGGGCTTGGTGGTGCCCTTGATGGTGAGCTCGCCGTCGACGAGGAAGTCGTCGCCGTTCGGGCGGACGGCGGTCGAGACGAAGTGGATCTCCGGGTACTGCTCGGCCTCGAAGAAGTCGCCGGTGCGGAGGTGGCCGTCGCGGTTGGGCTCGTTGGTGTTGACGGAGGCGACCTCGGCGGTGGCCTCGACCTTGGAGTCGAGCGGGTTCTCGCCGGTGGTGAACGTGGCGGTGAAGCGCTCGAACTTGCCCTTGACCTTGCTGATCATCAGGTGGCGGACGCTGAACGCGACCTCGCTGTGGGTGGGGTCGATGACCCAGGTGCCGGCCTTGTAGCCGGGGATGGTGACGGTGTCGGTCATGGTTTCTCCTCGAGTGTGACGGTCGTCGCGGGGAGAGCGTCCCCGTCCGATGTATGCAAGCGCATCGACGTCGATCAGTATTCCATGTAGCGACAACTATTTCATCCACGTTCCGTCGAAGGATCGGCGGACACCGCGTGAACACGGGGCGCCGCACCCCGGACGGGGGTCGGAGACGCTCCCCGAGCAGTCGTCAGCGGTCGGCGGGAGCCGGGTTGCGGATGCCGAGGAGGGAGACGACGCCGCCGGCGACCAGGAGGGCGGAGGTCGCGACGGCGGCACGGGAGAAGCCCTCGACGTCGAGCGAGTCGCCGACCACGAGCGAGGTCGCGGCGATGGCGACCAGCCCGGCGATGCGCGAGACCGCGTTGTTCACGGCGGAGCCGACTCCGCTGTGCCCGTCCTCGACCGCGCCGAGGATCGTCGAGGTCAGCGGGGCGACCGTCACCGCGAGGCCGAAGCCGAAGAGGAGGATCCCCGGGAGCAGCTGCGTGGCGTAGTCGGCGCCCTCGTCGACGAAGGAGAGCAGGAGGAACCCGGCCGCGGCGATCAGCGGTCCGACGCCCATGAAGAGCCGCGGGCCGAACCGCGCCGACAGCGACCCGGAGACCTGCGAGAGCAGGAGCAGCAGGATCGTCGGCGGGAGCGTCGCGAGTCCGGCCAGGGTCGCCGAGAAGCCCAGGGTCTGCTGCAGGAACAGGCCCAGCGCGAAGAAGCCGAAGGAGAGCGCGCCGTAGACGAACGCCGTCGAGACGTTGCCGACGGTGAAGTTCCGCGACGCGAAGAGCGACAGCGGCAGCATCGGATGCGCCGCGCGTCGCTCCCACACGACGAACGCGACGAGGGCGGCGACTCCCCCGATCAGGGCGGTCAGCACGAGCGGATGCTGGATCCCGAGCCGCTCCTGCTCGATCAGCGCGAACACGGGCCCTCCCAGGCCGATCACCCCGAGCACCGCGCCGACGCCGTCGATCGGCACCCGGGTCCCCGAGTCGACCGCGCCCAGCCTGCGCAGCAGGACCAGCGTCACCGCGATCGGCAGCAGGTTGAGCGCGAAGACGTACCGCCACGAGCCCGCGTCCACCAGCAGGCCGCCGAGCACGGGGCCGGCGATCGTCGCCGTGCCGGTCCAGGCCGTCCACGCGCCGATGGTCCGGGCCTGCGCGGCGCCGTGGACGGTCGCGATGATGAGGGCGAGCGAGCTGGGCACGAGGATCGCGCCGGCGGCGCCCTGGAGCATCCGCGCCACGATGAGGACCTCGGCGGTGGGGGCCAGCGCGCACAGCAGCGAGGTGACACCGAAGCCGATCAGGCCGATGGTCATGCTGCGGGCCCGGCCGATGCGGTCGGCGAGCGAGCCGGCCACGAGGATCAGCGCGCCGAGCGTGATCAGGTACCCGTCGACCACCCACTGCTGCACCGCGAGCCCGCCGCCGAGCTCGCGGGTGATGGCGGGCAGGGCGACGTTGACGACGGTGCCGTCGAGGAAGGCGACGAAGGAGGCGAGGACGGCCACCACGAGCACCGCGCGGCGGCGCGTCTCGGCGGGGTCGGCGGAGGCGGTCATGCTCGGGCTCTGGTCACCCGCTCACCGTACCGGCGGCCGCCGCTCCCGGGGCCGGGAGGGCCCGTGTTCGCGCTGATCGAGCAGGAGCGGCTCGGGATCCAGCATCCGCTCGTGCTGACCGCCCTGATCGGGGGAGTCGCCGCCC
>NZ_PSVQ01000045.1:0-23507 GCF_002932395.1 Rathayibacter sp. AY1D9 | reverse complement strand
GACGCCGCCGACGGATGCGCCGACCCCGCCCGCCGACGGCTCCGCGCCGACGCCGCCGGCCGACGCGCCCGTCGCCCCGCAGGCGCCCTCCGAGAGCACCGCTCCCGACACCGAGGACGCCCCCACCGGAAGCTGACACCCGACCACCCGCCCCGCTTGCGCGGGGGAACGCCGACGGCCCGGAGGACACTGTCCCCCGGGCCGTCGGCGTCCGTCAGTGCGCGTCGCGGCGGCGGCGCGTCACTCCGAGCGCGAGCGCTCCGCCGGCGAGCAGGGCGAGGGCCGCCGCGGCGGTCCAGCCCGTCTCGACGCCGGTGCTCGCGAGTCCCGAGCCGGTCCGCGGAGGAACGGCGCCGGCCGGAGCAGGAGCCGACGTGCGGGTCGGCTCGGCCGTGGGGTGCGCAGTGGGCTGCGCGGTCGGCGCCGTGGTCGGCTCAGCCGTCGGCGCCGCCGTCGGCTCGACAGTCGGTCCCGGGGTCGGCACCGTCCTCGCCCCGAACACGGACTCCGCGGAGCCGAGCGACGCGAGCACCGTCTCGCCGTTCGCGTCGTCCACGCCGTCGTTGTCGGTCACCGCGAACACCTCGCCGGAGCCGGTGATGCCGAGGCCCTCGAGCTTCTCCTGTGTCCAGCCGTTCCCGGCCTGCAGCGCGGGCAGCACGTCGACCGCGAGGGTCTTCTCGAGCATCGGCAGCGTCTCGCCGACCGCCGCGCCCGCCTCCGTCGGCAGCGGCACCGTGTACACGGCCTTCAGCGCGGCGTCCGGCCCGTTGAGCTTGTCGCGCTCGATCACCGCGAGCGTGCCCGCCGGGGTGAGCGTGATCTCCGAGAGCCCGTTCCAGTCGCCGTCCGCCCCGGACACGGCCTCCAGCGGGTAGCCGAAGAAGCTCCAGCTGTCGGCGGCGACGTCGTAGCGCCCGATCCGGACCACTCCGTCGGCGTCGATCGAGGCCTCGCGCTGCAGCGCCGTCCAGACGATCTCACCGGCGGCGCCGTCCTCGACGGTCACTCCCTCGAAGCCCTGCTTGCCCAGCGCGGAGGCGAGCTCCGCGGGCAGGGCGATCCGCTCGGTCACCGCGGCGTCCGCGTCGAGTCGCAGGAGCGCGTTGCCGTCGCCTGTCCCGCCCTCCGTCACGGCCCAGAAGCCGCCGTCGACGCGGGCGGCGATCCCCTCCAGATCCAGAGCGGCGGGCTCGCCGCCCTCGGTCACCGTGAGCGTCGTGTCGAGCAGCGCCGGCGAGACGGAGGTGTCGATCGAGTGGAGGGTGCTCGGCGCGTAGGCGCTGTCGCTCACCGCGTACAGGCGGTCGGGCGCCGCCGGATCGGTCGAGAGGCCCGAGAGCGCGCCCCAGGGCAGCGGCGATCCGTCGACGTCGGCCGACAGCACGGTCGGGAACGCGGGGGCGGAGGCGCCGAGCGCGTAGAGCTGCACGCTCGCGCGGACGGCGGCCTCGGCGTCGTCGGTCTCGCTCGAGACGACCAGCAGGTCGCGCTCGGGCAGGGCGAGCAGCCCCTCCGGGCCGGGCGTCGACGGCAGCGCCTGCACGAAGCGCGGCGCGGTCGGCTCCGACACGTCGTAGACGGCCACGAAGTTCGCCCGCTCGGCGCCGACGAACACGTAGGGGACGCCGTCGAAGGTGGCCGAGAGCAGGCCCTCGGGCTCGGAGCCCTTCGCGTCGGAGCGCTTGTCCGGGTAGAGCCCGAGGCGCACCGCGAGGTGGTCGAACGAGTTCCCGGCGTCCCACTGCACGGCCCCGGTCGCGGCGTCGAGGATCGACCAGCCGCGCGTGCCGCCCTTCCAGTCGCCCTCGTTCGCGATCGCGACGTGGTCGTCGCCGACCCAGCCGACCGCGTCGGGCTCGCGCGGGACGTCGGTGATCGAGCCGGTCAGCGAGATCGAGTCGTCGTCGAGCGTATCGATGCCGCTGACGGATGCGGTGCCCGCGGTGTACGAGGCGGTGACGGAGCGGGTGGCCAGGTCGACGATCGCGACGGCGTTGTTCTCCTGCAGCGTCACGGCGACGGCCGTGTCGGCCGGGTTGATCGAGACGTACTCGGGCTCCGGGTCCGACGGGGTGTCGAGGCCGGCGAGACCGGTGAGGTCGACGTGCTCCGGCACCCAGGCGGAGGGGTCGCCCGCGAGGTCCATCACCACGAGCTCCCCGGCGGGCGCCTGCGGGAGGTCGCCCTCCTCGCCGCCCTCGGGGGCGAGGTCCTCGTCGCGCTGGTTCTCGATCGCGATGACCGCGGTCGAGCCGTCGGTGGTGACGTCGATGGAGTCGGGCTGGCCGCCGAGCTCGATGCTCGCGACGGGCGCGAGGTCGTCGGCGTGCAGCACGCTGACGTGGCCGGAGGGGTTCGCGAAGTCGCCGTCGCTCGTGTCGACCACCGCGAGGACGTACTCGCCGGTCGCGTAGACCGAGGTCGGCTCGCCGCCCACGCCGACGCCGCCGCGCGGCTCGGGGGCGTCGGGGTCCGAGATGTCGAGGACGTTGATGCGCTGCCCGGCGGAGTCCGTCGAGTAGACCAGGCGGCCGTCGGGCGACGCGCTCGAGATCTCGGCGACGGCGGAGTCGGCGGACGGGTCGGCCGCGTTGAGGTAGGCCGGCACCGTGGCGATGCGGGTGAAGAAGGAGTCGCCCGCGGCGGAGGCGGGCAGGGCCGCGGCTCCGAGGGTGCAGCCGGCGAGGGTGACGGTGAGGGCGAGGGCGGCGGTGCGGGTGCGGGTGCGGGTGTGACGAGAGGACACGGGTCTCCTGAGCGGCTTCGAAGGAACCCGCCCACGCTGGCCGCCCCCGGTGAACGCCCCGCCGCCCGCAGGTGTCCGCCCGGCGAACGCGCGGTGGCGGAGCCGCGACCGGCGGGGGTCTCGAGACGCCGGCACGGACGCCTCGAGATCCGCCAGGCGGCGTGGTCAGCGCGCGAGGCCCTCCGCGGCCGAGCCCCAGGAGCCGAGGGCCGCGCGGACTCGCTCGTCGCGCGCGAGCGTCAGCGCCTCCGCGTACCCCTCCTCCAGCACGTCGTCGAGCCGCACCCGCGCACCCGTCTCGGAGGAGCGGACCGCCGCCTCCACCATCGCGAGGCTCCGCACGTTCGAGTGCACCTCGCCCGAGGGCACCGCCCCCGAGCCCAGCACCCGCACGAACTCCGCGAGCGAGCCCGCGATCTCCTCGGGCACGGGCTCGAGCGCGGCGGTCCGCACCGCCTCCGACTCGCGCGACTGCCACTCCGGAGCGCCGTCGCCGTCCCAGTGCGCGGTGCCGCCGGCCCCGTTCACGCGCCAGTCGCCGTTCCACGAGGTCTCGAGGCCGTCGGCGCACCAGCTGCCGGTGTAGCTGAAGCGCACTCCGCCGGCGAACTCGAACACGGCGCTCGCCGCGGCTCCGTCGGCGTACCAGCTCCAGCCCGGGTTGTACTCCTCGCAGTAGACCGCGACCGGGTCGCTGTCGAGCAGGTACCGCGCCGCGTCGAAGGCGTGGATCGCCATGTCGACCAGGAGCACGTGGTCCATCTCGTCGCGGAAGCCGCCGAAGCGGGGCGCCTTCGCGAAGTGCACGGAGGCGGTCCCCAGCTGCCCGAGCCCGGCGATCTGCTCGCGGAAGGCGGTGATCGCCGCGTAGTAGCGGCGCGACTGGCTGGTCATCAGGAGCCGGCCCGAGGCCTCGGCCGTCGCCGCGAGCACCAGCGCCTCGGCGATGGTCGGCGCGATCGGCTTCTCGGAGAGCACGGGCAGCCCGGCGAACAGCGCCTCCGAGCTGACGGGCAGGTGCGCCCGCGGCACGGTCACGTTGACCACGGCGTCGGCGCCGGAGCGCGCGGCGACCTCGGCGACGGAGGTGCCGACGGCGACCGGGCCGACCCCCTCCTCCTCCGCGGCAGCCGTGGCGAGGTCGACGTCGAGGTCGACCAGGCCGACGAGCTCGGCGTCCGGGGAGTCGCGGATGGTGCGGATCCAGGCGCGGCCCATCGCGCCGGCGCCGACCTGGACGAGGCGGACCGTCATCGGACGAGCGCTCCCTCGTAGTCCTGGCCGTTGTGGAAGTCCTCGGTCTCGTAGCGCTGCAGCACCGGGAGGCGGCGCTCGGGGCGCGAGGAGCGCACCCACTCGACGCCGTTCGCGATCACGCGGCGCACCTCGGCCTGGTGGTAGACGGGGTAGTCCTGGTCGCCGGGGGAGAAGAAGAAGATGCGCCCGTGGCCGCGCTTCCAGGTCATGCCGGAGCGGAAGACCTCGCCGCCCGTGAAGGTCGAGAGGAACACGAGCTCGTCGGGCGCCGGCACGTCGAAGAACTCGCCGTACATCTCCTGCTGCGGGATCAGGAAGGGGTGCGGGATCCCCTGGGCGATGGGGTGCGTGGGGTCGACGGTCCAGACCAGCTCGCGGTCCTGCTCCGAGCGCCAGCGCAGCGTGCAGGTGGTGCCCATGAGCTTGCCGAAGATCTTTGACCAGTGGCCGGAGTGCAGGACGACGAGGCCCATGCCCGAGAGGACGTGGCGCTGGACGCGCTCGACGATCTCGTCGGAGACGTCGCCGTGAGCCATGTGGCCCCACCAGACGAGCACATCGGTGGCGTCGAGGACGTCCTCGGTGAGGCCGTGCTCGGGCTCGTCGAGCGTGGTGGTGGAGACGGTGGCGCGCTCGCCGAGGTTCTCGCGGATGCCGTCGGCGATCGTGCTGTGCATGCCGTCGGGGTAGATCGCGCGGACCTTCTCCTCGATCTGCTCATGGCGGTTCTCGCCCCAGACGAGGACGCGGACGGGGGAGGAGGGTGTGGTCACGGTGTTCCTTCTTCGACGGTGGAGACGGTGCGGCAGTGGGCGGCCCGACAGGGGTTAACCGCTTTACCGGCCGCGTCTCCTAGGATGCGGGAGGCGTCCGCCCCGCGTCAACCACGGCCGGGCGGCGCGAGCGGAGGAGGCGCGGTGGCCACGATGAGGGATGTCGCGCGCCTCGCGGGGGTCTCGATCGCGACGGTCTCGTTCGTGGTCAACGACACCAAGCCCGTCTCGCCCGAGACCCGCGAGCGGGTGCGGGCGGCGATGCACGAGCTCGGCTTCCGGCCGCACGCCCTGGCCCGCGCCCTCGCGCGGCGCCGCTCGGGGATCGTCGCGGTCGTCTATCCGCTCGTGTCGAGCCGGCCGCTCAACACCGCCACCTCGTTCCTGCTCGGAGCCGCCGAGGCCGCGGCGGAGCAGGACCACTCGATCGTCCTGTGGCCGACGGTCGGCGGCTCCGACCGCCTCGCCGACCTGCGCGCCGACGGCCTGATCGACGGCGTCGTGCTGATGCAGGTCACCAGCGAGGACGAGCGCGTGCCGGTCCTGCGGGACTCCGGCACGCCCTTCGCCCTCATCGGGCGCACCCGCGACCCGTCCGCCCTCGACTGGGTCGACATCGACTTCGAGGGGATGGTCGAGGAGGCGCTCGGCCGGCTCGCCGGCCTGGGGCACGCGCGGGTGGCGCTCGTGCTCGGCCCGGACCGCGACGCCGCGGCCGACTTCGGCCCCTACGCGCGCACCCAGGAGGCGTTCGCGCTCGCCTGCGCGGCCCGCGGCGTCGAGGGCGTGCTGCTGCGCTGCGAGGAGTCGCCCGCCGGTGGCCGCACCCTCGCCCGCTCGTTCGACCCCGCCTCCGCGACCGCCGTGGTGATCGTCAACGGGGGCGCCGCCGTCGGGTTCGCGCACGAGGTGCGGCACCGCGGGCTGCGCGTGCCCGAGGACCTCTCGATCGTCCTGCTCGCCTCCGACCCCGACGTCGCCGACCTGGCCGACCCGGCGCTCGACCTGCTCGTCGCGCCCGGCCGCGAGCTCGGCCGCCGCGGAGTGGAGGCGCTGCTCGCCCGCCTCGCCGACCCGGCGGCGCCGCTCCTCCAGGAGCGCATCGGCGGCCCGTGGCGCCCCGGCGGCTCTGTCGCCCCTCCGCGCTGACGGCCGGCGCCCCGGGAAGCCCCGGGAGCGCGCGCTACGGCACGATCGAGTCGATGTAGCCGCCGTCGACGCGCACGGCGGCGCCCGTGGTGGCCGAGGCGAGCGGGGAGGCGAGGTACGCCACCATGTGGGCGATCTCCTCCGGCTCGATGAGGCGCTTCAGCAGCGACTGCGGCCGATGCAGGCGCATGAACTCGCGCTGCGCCTCCTCCCACGGGAGCTCGCGGTCGACCAGCTCGTAGACGAAGTCCTCGACGCCGCCCGTGTGGGTCGGCCCGGCGAGCACGCTGTTCACCGTCACCCCGGTGCCGGCGGCGGCCTTGGCGAAGCCGCGCGAGACGCCCAGCAGCGCGGTCTTCGACACTCCGTAGTGGATCATCTCGGCGGGCGTGACGACGGCGGAGTCGCTGCCGATGTAGAGGACGCGGCCCCACTCGCGCTCCATCATCCCGGGGAGGTAGGCGCGGGTGAGGCGCACGCCGGTGAGCACGTTGACCTCGAAGTAGCGGCGCCACTCGTCGTCGTCGATGGAGAGCGCATCGGCGGAGCCGAAGATCCCGAGGTTGTTGACGAGCACGTCCACGTCGGCGGCCGCGCGCAGGAGGGAGGCCGTGCCCTTCTCCGTCGACACGTCGGCCGCGACTCCGCGCACCCGCGCCTCCGGCACCGCCGCGCCGACGGCCTCGATCGCCCGGCGGATCGACCGCTCGGAGCGGGCGTTCACGATCACCTCGGCGCCCGCCTCCGCGAGCGTCGTCGCGATGGCCAGCCCGATGCCCTGCCCCGACCCCGTGACGAGGGCCGTGCGCCCGGTGAGATCCAACCCGATCATGCTGCTCCGCTCCGCGCCGCCGCCCGCCGGCCGCGCTCGGGGTCGAGCATGCCACCGAGCCCTGACATCCGGCCCACTTCCGGTTGAGGACGCCCGCGGGTCGCCGCGGCGTCGCTCGTAACGGTGGAGACCGTTGCCAACCGGACACTCGTGCGTTACGGTCTAATCAATCGGCAATACGTATTACCCGTGGGTAGTACGCCGATGACCCAGACTGTCGACGAGGACGAGGCGGACGCGTGACCCCGATGCAAGCAGATGTCGCCGTGATCGGCGGCGGACTCGGAGGAGTGGCCGCGGCGATCGCCCTCGCCCGCAACGGCCTCTCGGTCGTGCTGACCGAGCAGTACCCGTGGCTGGGCGGTCAGCTCACCTCGCAGGGCGTCCCGCCGGACGAGCACACCTGGGTCGAGCAGTTCGGCGTCACCGCCGACTACCGGCGCCTCCGGGACGGCATCCGCGGCTACTACCGCCGCAACTACCCCCTCACCGCCGAGGCGATGCGCGACGACCGCCTGAACCCCGGCCGCGGACTCGTGAGCCGGCTCTGCGCCGAGCCCCGCGTCGCCGTCGCCGTGCTCGACGAGATGCTCGCCCCCTACCGCTCGAGCGGAGCGATCCGCGTCGTCACCGGCGTCGTCCCCTTCGCCGTCGACGGCGGCCCGGGCCGGATCGAGCGCGTCCTGCTGCGCGACGCGGTCTCGGGCGAGGAGCTCGCCGTCTCCGGACGGTACGTGATCGACGCGACCGAGACGGGGGAGCTGCTCCCCCTCGCGGAGGTCGACTACGTCACGGGGTCCGAGTCGCGCGACGAGCACGGCGAGCCCAGCGCTCCCGCCGTCGCCGACCCGATGAACGTGCAGGCCGTCACCTGGTGCTTCGGCTTCGACAGCGCGGACGGCGACCACACCATCGAGCGCCCGGCCGACTACGACTACTGGCACGAGTACGAGGTGCCGTTCTGGGGCGGGAAGCTCCTCTCCTTCACCGCGCCGAACCCGAGGACGCTGCGCCCCGAGACCCGCACGATGCACGTGAACGCCGTGGGCGACACCCGCACCGCGGACCAGCGCGCGCAGGGCGGGGACACCGACCTCTGGATGTTCCGCCGGATCCTCGCGACCGAGACCCTCCGGCCGGGCGCGCTCGACAGCGACATCGTGCTCGCGAACTGGCCGATGCTCGACTACCTCGACAGCTCGATCCTCGACGTGCCGGAGCCGGAGAAGCACCTCGCCGGCGCCCGCGCGCTCTCGCTGTCGTACTTCTACTGGCTCCAGACCGAGGCGCCCCGGCCCGACGGCGGCCGCGGCTGGCCCGGGCTCCGGCTCCGCGGCGACGTGATGGGCACCGCCGACGGCCTCGCGCAGGCCCCCTACATCCGCGAGTCCCGCCGGATCCGCGCGCTCACCACGGTGCGCGAGCAGGACGTCTCCGTCGCCGCCCGCGGGACGGGGAGCCCCGCCCGCTTCGACGACTCCGTCGGCGTGGGCATGTACCGGATCGACCTGCACCCGACCACCGGAGGCGACAACTACCTTGACGTGGAGTGCTCGCCGTTCGAGATCCCGCTCGGCGCCCTCGTGCCGCGCACCCCGACGAACCTGCTGCCCGGGGGCAAGAACATCGGGACGACGCACATCACCAACGGCGCGTACCGCCTCCACCCCGTGGAGTGGAACATCGGCGAGGCCGTCGGCGAGCTGGCGGCCCTCGCCCTCGCCGAGGACCTGTCGCCCCACGAGATCGCCGCCGACCCCGCCCTCGTCGCCCGCCTGCAGGCGAGGCTCGAGTCGCGCGGCGTAGAGACCCACTGGCCCGACGTCGTCGGGTACTGACCGGGAACACCGAGAAGACCATTGGAGAAAGAGAGACGATGAGACCAGCGAAGAAGCTGATGGCCTCGCTCGCCGCAGTCGGAGTGATCGCCGCCCTCTCGGGCTGCGGCGCCGCCGGCGGCGGGGACGACTCAGCACCCGTCGCTCTGAGGATGTCCGTCTGGACCTCCGACGAGAAGCAGCTCGCCCTGTTCGACTCGATGGCCGACGAGTACATCGCCGACCACCCCGAGATCGAGTCCGTGACCTTCGAGTCCCTCCCGTTCGCGGACTACAACTCGACCCTGACCACGCAGGCCGCGGGCGGCAACGCCCCCGACCTCGCCTGGGTCGGCGACATCGCGAAGGACCTGATCGACGCCGGAGCGCTCGCTCCGCTGACCGAGACCTTCGAGGGGACCGAGGGCTACGAGTACGACGACATCCTGCCCAGCGTGGCGCAGTCGTTCAGCCAGGACGGCGAGCTCTACGCGTACCCGTTCTCCAACTCGCCGTTCGCGCTGTACGTGAACCAGGACCTCATCGCGCAGGCCGGGCAGACCGTCGACCCCGCGACGCTCAGCTGGGAGGACGTCGACCGCATCGGCGCGGCCGTCAACGAGTCGACCGGCAAGGCCGGCTACATCATCCGCGACTTCGACTTCTCGGGCTGGCTGAGCCTCGCGAACCTCTGGGCGGGCTGGGGAGCCCAGCCGTGGAGCGACGACGGGACCCAGTGCACGATGGACTCGCCCGAGATGGTGGAGGCGTTCCAGTTCTTCCACGACTCGGTCTACGTCAGCGGCGCGACCCCCGGACCCGGCGTGACGGCGGACTTCTTCGCCGGCGACGCCGCGTTCACGACCGCGCAGGTCTCGCGGGCGAGCCTGCTCGACGGCTCGTTCCCGTTCGAGATCTACCCGCTGCCCGTCGGCCCCGCCGGCGAGTACGGCAACATCGGCCAGGCCGGCATGGCCGCGCTCGCAGGCGGCGACCACGTGGAGGAGGCGACCGGCTTCCTCTCGTTCATGACCAACCCGGAGAACTCCGCCAAGCTCGCGCAGTTCTTCCCGCCGCCCCGCGAGTCGCTGCTGTCCGGTGAGGAGCTGGCGAAGGTCAACACCCGCCTCAGCGCCGAGCAGCTCGACCGCGTCGTGGTCGACGAGCTCGCCGACGTGTCCGCCACCCCTCCGGTGACGAGCCCCGCCGAGATCACCTCGGTCGGCAAGACGGCGCTGGACCGCATGTGGTCGGCCGACGCCGACGTCGCCGAGGTGCTCGGAGGCGTCTGCGACGCCATCGCGCCCGTCCTCCAGGGGAAGTGATCCCGTGACCGCGACCTCGACGGACAGCCGCCGATCCGCTCCCGCCGGCGCCTACTGGAACCTCCGGCGCCGCGACGCGCTCGCCGGCTGGCTCTTCATCGCGCCCCAGCTGCTCGGTGTGATCGTGTTCGTGCTGCTGCCCGTCGGGCTCGCGGTCTGGTTCAGCCTCAACGAGTGGAACGTCTTCACCGGCTCCATGACCTTCGTGGGCGGCGAGAACTACGAGCGGGCGATCAACGACCCGAGCATCGGCGCGGTGCTCGGCACGACCGCGGTCTTCTCCGGGGGAGTGGTCGTCCTGAACCTCGCCCTCGGGCTGGGCCTGGCCGTGCTGCTCAACCGGAGGATCCCGGGCGGCGCCCTGTTCCGCACGCTCTTCTTCTCGCCTGTCGTCATCTCGGTGGTCGCCTGGACCCTCGTCTGGGGCTTCCTCCTCCAGGACAACGGCGCGATCAACGGCCTGCTCTCGCTGGTCGGCCTCGACGGGCCGAACTGGCTCCAGGAGGGACCCACCGCGATGGCGAGCGTCATCGTCACGCAGGTCATCCGCAGCGTCGGCGTCAACATGGTGCTCTTCCTCGCCGCGCTGCAGGGAGTGCCGGGCGACCTCTACGAGGCGGCCCGCCTGGACGGCGCGAGCCCCCGCGCGATCTTCTTCCGGATCACGCTCCCGCTCATCTCGCCCACCCTGCTCCTCACCGCCATCCTCACGATCGTCGGCTCGCTGCAGGCGTTCGCGCAGGTCGCCGTCCTGACCGAGGGCGGGCCGGAGCTGTCGACGACAGTGCTCGTCTACTACGTGTTCCAACAGGCCTTCGAGTTCAGCGACATCGGCTACGGCGCGACGCTCTCGCTGATGCTGCTCCTCTTCGTCCTGATCCTCACGGTCGTGCAGTGGCAGCTGCGCAGGAAATGGGTCTTCTATGAGAACTGACGCCGTCGTCGAGCAGGGGACCCCGCTCACGCCACGCCTCGAAGCCGTCCCGGAGCCGCCCGTCAAGCGCCGCCGCGGCCGCAGCCCGCTCATGACCGCCCTGCTCGTCGTGACGCTGATCCTGCTCGTGCTGCCGTTCGCGGTGCCGACGTTCTGGATGATCGCCTCGTCGTTCAAGCCGGTGAACGAGATCTTCTCGAACCCGCCGACCCTGCTGCCGGACTCGCCGAGCCTGGCGGGCTACGCCGAGGCGTTCCGGTTCCAGCCGTTCGCGCTCCAGTACTGGAACAGCCTCTACATCGCGGTCACGGTCACCGTGGTGACGCTGCTGGTGTCGAGCCTGGCCGGCTACGCCTTCGCCCGGATCCCGTTCCCGGGACGCAACGCGGTGTTCCTCGTCGTCCTGACCGGCCTGCTGGTGCCGACGGAGGTGACGATCATCCCGCTGTTCCAGATCTTCCGGCAGCTCGGCTTCATCGACACCCACGTGCCGCTGCTGCTGGTGCCGATGGTCGGAGCGCCGGCGGTGCTGGGCACGTTCATCATGCGGCAGTACTTCATCGCGATGCCCGGCGAGCTCGAGGAGGCCGCGCGCCTGGACGGCCTCGGCCGCTTCGGGATCTGGCGGCGCATCTTCCTGCCGCTGTCCAAGCCCGCGCTGTCGGCCGTCGCGATCCTGACCTTCCTCGGGTCCTGGAACATGTACCTCGAGCCGACGGTCTACCTGACCTCACCCGAGCTCTTCACCCTGCCCCAGGCGCTCACCCGCTTCACCGACGCCTACGGCGGGGAGATGTGGGACGTGCAGCTCGCCGCGGCGACGATGACGGTCGTGCCCGTGCTGGCCGTGTTCCTCCTCGCTCAGCGGCAGTTCGTGGAAGGGCTCGCGCACTCCGGTCTGAAAGGCTGACCCGGTGTTCACGGATCGCCCCCTCGCCGCCCTCCGCGAGTTCCGTGCGGAGGTCGCGGAGCCCGACGACTTCGACGCCTTCTGGCGGGCCACCCTCGCGCTCGGGCGGGAGGGCGGCCCCGCCGTGAGCGCCGCGCCGGTCGACGCGGGCCTCCCGCTGGTGCGGGTGCGGGACGTGCGGTTCCCCGGCTTCGCGGGCGAGCCGATCGCCGCCTGGCTGGTGACCCCCGCAGCGGACCCGGGCGCCCCGCTCCCCGTGGTGATCGAGTACCCCGGGTACGGCAGCGGACGGGGCCGTCCGATCGAGCACCTCTGGATCGCCGCCGCCGGGTACGCGCACCTGGTCGTCGACGCGCGAGGCCAGGGAGCCGGACGCCTCGCCCGCTCCGGAGCCACCCCCGACCCCCACGGCAGCGGACCCGCGTACCCCGGGGTCACGACGAGCGGCATCGAGTCGCCCGAGACGTACTACTACCGGCGCCTGATCGCGGACGCGGCGCTCGCCGTCGACGCCGTGGAGGCGCTCCCCGGGCTGGACCCGGACCGCGTGTCGGTCTTCGGCGGCAGCCAGGGCGGAGCGCTCGCGACCGCCGCGGCGGCGCTGCGCCCCCGGGTGCGCGCCGCGATCGCCCTGGTGCCCTTCCTCTCCGACGTCCTGCGCGCGACGACCATCACGAACGAGGCGCCCTACGTGGAGATCGCCCGCTACCTGGCGACCCGCCCCGAGGACCTCGACGCCGTCGAGCGGACCCTCTCCTACGTCGACGGCGTCCACTTCTCGCGGCGCCTGCGCTGCCGGGTGCACCGCTCGGTCGGCCTGATGGACCCGATCTGCCCGCCCTCGACGGTCTTCGCCTCCCACAACGTCTCCGGCGGCGAGACGTCGATCGACGTGTGGCCGTACAGCGGGCACGAGGGCGGCGGGGTCGGCGACCGCGAGCGGGCGCTGGAGGTGCTGCGGGAGGTCCTCGGGTGACCGCGCAGGCGTGACGCCGCGTCTCAGGACGTCGGCGCCTCCTCCATCCCGAGCCGCATCGCCAGGTCCATGGCGCGCAGGCGGGCCGGCGAGACGTCGTAGGGCAGGCTCCGGATGATCTCGCCGGCGCTCCGGGCGCGGGAGCCCTGTGCGGGATCGGGGGCCGGCGCGGGGTCCTCGGGCGGGTGCGCCTCGTCCCACGCGTCGAAGATCGCCTCGTCCTCCTCGAGCTGGCCGGACTCCTCGACGACGCGCATCAGCCGGGCCTCGAAGGCGTGCCGCTCCCGCGCCACCTGCTCCACCCGGGGGTCGTCCTCGGCGACCGTGTCGTCGAGGGCCTCCTCGGCGGCGTCGACGCGGTCGGCCTCCGCCCGCAGCGCCGGATCGGCGGCCAGGACCACGAAGCGGCCGGCCTGGGAGACGGCGCCCAGCGGGCCGAACATCCGCTCGGTGACCAGCAGGGTGTCGAGGTCGGCCTGGCGCAGCGAGCCCTCGGGTGCGCCCTCGAGGCGGCGCGAGACGATGTCGTCGAGCAGCCCCAGCCGGCCGCCGAGGGTCCGCATGCGCCGGACCGAGGCCCGCTTCCGCTGCAGCTCCTCCTCCTGCGCGGCGAGCGCGGCGTCCAGCCGCGCGAGGACGCCCGCGACCTCGTCCTCGCGGTCGGCGCTGTCCTCGGCGCCGGCCGGGGCTGCGACGGCGAAGGCGTCCCGGATGTCCTCGAGCGCGACCCCGGCGTCGGCCAGGCGGCGGATCCAGAGCAGCCGGATGATGTCGTCGTAGCCGTAGCGCCTGCGGCCGTCTCCGCCCCGCTCGCGCTCGGGGAGCAGGCCGAGCCGGTGGTAGTGGCGGATCGCCCGCGGAGTGACGCCGGCGAACGCGGCGGCGTCGCCGATCTGCACCTGGCGGGGCGGGGCGGGGAACGACTGCATGAGGGACCTCTCCGATCGGGACGGTGTGCATCGAGCAGACCACATGACGCAGGGGCAGGAGCAAGCCGACCCGGCCTGCTCCCGCCCCTCGTCCCCTCGCGCTCAGCGCGCCAGGCGCACCGTCGCGATCTCGAACGGACGCAGCTCGAGGCGCACGTCGGCCGACTCCGCCTCGACGGAGCTCTCGATGCGGACCTGCTCGGCGGGACGCTCCATCAGGTCGGTGCGGGTGACCGCCCGGACGGCGAAGGCGGCGCGGAGGGTCGCTGCGGCGCGGCGGCCGAGCGACTCGTAGAGCCGCACGATCACGTCGCCGCTCCCGTCGTCCGCCGCCTTCACGGCCTCGACGATCACCGAGGGGTCGTCGATCGACACCAGGGGAGCGACGGGCGCGGCGCCGGTGAGCCTGCGGACCGGGGTGTTCAGCGCGTAGCCGGCCTCGACGGCGTCGGGCAGCTCGGCGCCGACCACGAGCGAGACGGCGAGGCGGTGGCGGCCCTGGTCGGCGTCCGGGTCGGGGAACAGCGGCGCGCGCAGGAGCGAGAGCCGGACCGTGGTCGTCGGGGTGCCGGCCGCGGCGCGGTCGCGGGTGATGTCGTGCCCGTAGGTGGAGTCGTTGACGACCGCGACGCCGAAGCCCGGCTCGCCGACGTGCACCCAGCGGTGCGCGACGGTCTCGAAGCGGGCGGCGTCCCACGTCGTGTTCACGTGGGTCGGGCGGTGCACGTGGCCGAACTGGATCTCGGACGTCGCCCGGTCCGAGAGCAGGTCGAGCGGGAAGGCGAGCTTGAGCAGCTTGCGGCGCTCGTGCCAGTCGATGTCGAGGTCGAGGTCGACGGCCGCCCGGCCGATCTGCAGCGAGACGGTCTGCACGACCGTGGAGCCGCCGAACGAGCGGGTGATCACGACCGCCGGCACCTCGCGGCCGAGCGGGTCGCTCACGGTGCCGGCGCGGACCGAGTCGACGCCGACGAGGTCCTCCACCGTGCGGCGGTAGTTGTCGTCGAGGTCCCAGGCGTCCCACTTGTTCGGGGTGTCGCGGTGGAGCTGGAGGAGCCCCGCGGCGGCGCCGGCGGGCACGACCTCCCGGCCGCTCGCGAGGTCCACGACCGACTCGAGGAGCCCGGAGGCGCCGATCCGCACCCGGACGAGCCCGTTGTCGAGCACGTGGGCGTCGCCGTCGGAGCGGAGCGTCGGGGCCGAGTGCTCCGCGGCGGGGTCGGCCGCGGCGGCGCCGAGCGCCGGCACGCCCCCGACGGCGAAGGGGGAGGAGTTCACCAGCAGCTCCGCGGAGCCCTCGCCGGCGAGGGCCCGGACGGCCTCGGCGATCATCTCCTCGATCCGCTGCGCGATGCGGGCGTAGTTCTCCTCCGCCTCGCGGTGCACCCAGGCGATGGAGGTGCCGGGCAGGATGTCGTGGAACTGCTGCAGGAGGACCGTCCGCCACATCTCGCGCAGCTCGTCGGCCGGGTACGGGACCCCGGCGCGGACGAGGGCCGTGGTCGCCCACAGCTCGATCTCGCGGAGCAGGTGCTCGCTGCGGCGGTTGCCCTGCTTGGTGCGCGCCTGCGACGTGTAGGTGCCGCGGTGGAACTCGAGGTAGAGCTCGCCCGACCAGGTGGGCGCGTCCGGGTACTCGGCCTGCGCCTCCTCGAAGAAGCGGCGGGGCGTGGACAGCTCGACGGTCGGCGAGCCCTCGAGGCTGCGCGTGCGGCGGGCGGCCGCGATCATCTCGCGGTTGGGGCCTCCTCCGCCGTCGCCGTAGCCGAAGGGCACGAGCGACATGGTGCCGCTGCCCTTCTCGGCGTACTGGCGCTCGGCTCGGGCGAGGTCCTCGCCGGAGAGGTCGGAGTTGTAGAGGTCGACGGGCGGGAAGTGCGTGAACACGCGGGTGCCGTCGATGCCCTCCCACCAGAAGGTGTGGTGGGGCATCGTGTTGGTCTCGTTCCACGAGATCTTCTGCGTGAGGAACCAGCGCCCGCCCGCTCCGGCGATGATCTGCGGCAGCGCGGCGGAGTAGCCGAAGGAGTCCGGGAGCCAGACCTCCTCCGTGTCGATCCCGAACTCGTCGAGGAAGAAGCGCTTGCCCTCGAGCAGCTGGCGCACGAGCGCCTCGCCGCCGGGCATGTTCGTGTCCGACTCGACCCACATCCCGCCGACCGGCACGAAGCGGCCCGCGAGCACGTGGCCGCGGACGCGCTCGAACAGCTCCGGGTGGTCGCGCTTCAGCCACGCGTACTGCTGCGCGGAGGAGGCGGCGAAGACGAAGCCCTCCTCGCGCTCGATCAGATCGCAGACGTTCGAGAAGGTGCGGGCCACCTTGCGGGCGGTCTCGCGGGCGGGCCAGAGCCAGGCGGAGTCGATGTGGGCGTGGCCGACGGCGTGCAGGTGGTGCGCGCTCGCCGAGGCGGGGCGCTCGAGGACCGTCTGCAGCGCCTCCCGGCCCGCGCCGGCGGTGCCGGACACGTCGTCCGGATCGAGGACGTCGACGGCGCGGTCGAGGGCGCGGACGATCTCGGCGCGGCGCTGGGAGGACTCGGGCAGCTGCCCGATCAGCCCGACGAGCACGGCCATGTCCTGCTCCAGCTCCCAGACCTCTCGGTCGAGCAGCCCGAGCTCGAGACGGCGGAGGCGGTAGAGCGGGTCGGACGGCAGGGCGCCGTCGGCGGGGCGGCCGCCGAGCGCCGTGGGGGTGAAGGACCAGTCGCCGGTGATGTTCGGGTTGGCGGCGGCCTCGATGTAGAGCTCGACCGTGCGGTCGCCCGCCTCGCGGCCGGGCAGCCGGTCGAGCGGGACCGACTGGTTGAACGGCTCGACGGCCTTCACGACCGTGCCGGTCGCGGTGAAGACGAGCCCCTCCGCCTCGAAGCCGGACTGGGCGCCGGTGTAGCCGAGGTCGACGACGAGCTCGGGCTCGCAGCCGTCGACGCCGACCCAGGAGGCGGGGATCTCGCCGCGCACGTGGAACCACACGGTGCCCCAGGGGGCGCCCCACGGCTCCCCGATGCGGGCGGGCGCGTAGGACGCGGCCCGCGCCTGGTCGAAGGGGACCGGCTCGCCCGGAGCGGTCCACGACTCGATCCCGAGCGGCTCGACCGCCCGGTGGATCGCCGGCCGGAGGCTCTCGGCGCGGAAGCGGGCGATGCGGGCTTCGATGCGGGTGCTGTCGTCATGCATGCGTTCTGGTGCTCGTTCCGTGTGCAGTGGGGGGAGGGCGGCGGCGCGGAGGGCGCCGCCGCCCGGGGTCAGGAGGCGATGACGACGCGGTGCCCGTCGGGGAAGACGGCCACCTTCCGCCAGGTGTCGCCGGAGCGCTCCCAGCCCTCGTTGACCTGTCCGGCCGGAGGGGTCGGGATGGTCTCGGGGGCGCGGGCGACCGTGGTGTAGCCGGCCGCGCGCTCCACCCGGCCGCGGCCGAGCTCGAACGAGGTCAGGCGTCCGTCGTCGACGATCAGCGAGCCCTCGTCCACTCCCGCGGCGCCGCGCTCGATGAACGGGTTCACGAGGCGCGTCTGCGAGGAGTCGCTGCCCAGCACGATCGCCTTCTGCTGCGGGAAGCGGCCGAGGCTGAGCCCGTAGAAGCCGCCGAGGACGGTGAGGTTGCGCACCTCGAAGTCCGCTCCGCCGTTCGTCAGGCCGACGCCGAGGCAGTTCGCGCCCGAGGTCGGGAAGAAGTTCGGGTTCACGATCATGTGGCTCGTGCCGGCCTCGATCAGCACCTCCCAGCCGTCGCGGGAGCCCTCCGAGCGGAAGTTGATCAGGGTCAGGCCGGAGTTGACCGAGCGCCGGTTCTCATTGCGGATCGACCGGAGGCCGACCGTGCCGCCGATGGCCTGGCAGTCGAGCAGCGTCATGTTCGTCGGCGCGAGGAGGAAGCCGCCGAGGCCGGGGCTGATCGCCTCGACGTTGGTCATCGAGCCGCCGATGGAGGCCTGGCCCGAGTCCTCCACGCCCCAGCCGGCGGGGGCGACGATCTTGATCTTGTTCCAGGAGTTGGCGTACGAGTACTCGTCGTCGACGCCCGAGACGAAGGTGGCGCGCTCGCGGAAGATGCCCGACTTGCCGGTCTTCTGGATCCACAGGTTGCGGAACTCGCAGTTGACCAGCGAGCGCAGCGACATCCCGTGGCCGCCGGAGGGCGTGCCCGTCATCTCGAAGTCGGCGAGGACGACGCCGGTGGCCTTGTTGTTGTTGGCGGGGCCGGCCGCGTCGCCGGTCTGGCCGGAGACGGTGAAGATGTCACGGGTCGAGCCCTCGATCTGGACGATCCTCGTCTGGCGCATGCCGGCGCCGACGATCTTCGGCCCGGCGTAGCCGTAGGGCGGCCCGTTCTCGGGCTGCACCGGGTAGCCGCGGTAGTCGACCGCGAGGCCCGTCACCCGGATCTCGCCGGCGGGCAGCGACACCTCGCCGCCCGGAGCGGTCATCGCCTTGTCGATGGCCGCCTGCACCGCGCGGGTGTTGTCGGCGCCGGCGCGGTCGTCCCAGCGGAACTCCTTGTCGAGCGGCGAGATCGGCCCCTCGGTGACGCTCAGGCGCTTCTTCTGCCCGGGAGCGTCGGCCGGGGGAGCGGCGGCGGCCGGAGTGGCGGCGCCGACGGCCCCTGCCGCGCCGGCGAGGGCGGCGGCGCCCCCGGCGAGGAAGAGGCGGCGCGAGTTGTCGGGCCTGCGCTGCGGATCGTGCTCGGGCTGCTGATCGGGCTTGTGCTGCCGATCGGGCCTCGGGGAGGCCGTGGTCTGGTTGTCTGGGTCTGCGGGATTCATCATCGTCGACGTTCCGCCCTCTCTCGCCCCGGATGGGCGTACGGCGATCCTTCGTCATCGGTAGCCTGAGGTCAAGACGTAATACCTATTACCAGGATGAAGCGGGGGTGTCCGGGTGCCGCGGATCACGCAGAAGGACATCGCGCGTCTCGCGGGAGTCAGCCAGACGACGGTGTCGTTCGTGCTCAACGACAAGGGCGAGCAGCTCGCCCGGGTCCCGGAGGCGACGCGGGCGCGGATCCTCAAGGCGATCCAGGAGACGGGGTACGTCGCCGACCCCATCGCGCGCCGCCTCAAGCAGGTCGGCACCGGCATGATCGGCGTCTACACCTACGAGAGCCTGTTCCCGCTCGACCGCGAGGACTTCTTCCATCCGTTCCTCGCCGGCATCGAGGAGGAGGCGCAGAACCGCGACATCGACCTCCTCCTGCTGACCAGCGGTCGCGTCGGCGGCCGTCGCGGCGGCCTCAGCGGCGGCACCACCCGGCTGCGCCTGGCCGACTCCTGCATCCTCCTCGGGCAGCGCATGCCCCGCGAGGAGCTCGAGTTCCTCAACGCGAGCGGCTTCTCCTTCGTCAGCATCGGCCGCCGCGACGACGCCGGCGGGCCCGTGCCCTACGTGGCCGCCGACTACGCGTCGATCGTCCGCGAGCTGATCTCCTGCGCGCGCGCCCTCGGCCACACCCGCTTCGCCTACGCCGGCCACGGCGAGGGCGTCGAGTCGTACACCGACCGCATGGCCGGCGCGCGGGCCGAGCTCGGCGACGGCTTCCTCCACCTCGTCCCGGGGCCGGAGGCGTCGCCGCGGGAGTGGATCCGCCGGATCGCCGCCGAGGGCGTCACGGTCGTCCTCGCCGAGCAGGAGGAGCAGTTCGTCCTCCTGCAGGAGGCCGCCGAGGCCGAGGGGGTGGCGGTGCCGGGCGACCTGTCGCTGGTGTCGCTTTCCGGATCGGCCGACCGCACCGGCTGGCAGGCCGGCTTCGAGCTGCCCCGGCGCGACATGGGGCGCCGCGCCGTGCAGATCCTCATCGAGGGCGACCCCGCGCGACGGGAGCAGCAGCTCCTCCGCTGCACGCTCGTCGACGGCGCCTCCCTGGCCGCGGCCCCGGCCTGACCGGCCGGCCCTGACCGCTCGGCCCTGAACGGCCGGGCTCAGCCCGAGTGGTGGCGCCCGATGGGCAGCACCAGCGGCGTCCGCGAGACCGGGTCCTCGATCACGCGCGACTCCATCCCGAACACCGCGCGCACCGTCTCCGGCGTCACCACCTCGGCGGGCGTGCCCGAGGCGTACAGGGCTCCGTCGCGCACGGCGACGAGGTGGTCGGCGTAGCGGGCGGCGAGGTTGAGGTCGTGCAGCACGATCACGATCGTCGTCCCGCGCGAGCGGTTGAGGTCGGTGAGCAGGTCGAGCACCTCGACCTGGTGCGACACGTCGAGGTAGGTCGTCGGCTCGTCCAGGAGGAGCACGTCGGTCCGCTGGGCGAGGGCCATCGCGATCCACACCCGCTGGCGCTGCCCGCCCGAGAGCTCGTCCACGGGGCGGTCGGCGAGCTCGAGCGTGCCGGTGTCGCGCAGCGCCTCCTCGACGATCGCGTCGTCGTCCGATCCGGAGCCGCGGCCGAAGAGGCCCCGGTGCGGGTAGCGGCCCCGGGCGACCAGGTCCGAGACGGCGATCCCCTCCGGCGCGATCGGGGTCTGCGGCAGCAGCCCCACCTGCTGCGCGACCTGGCGCGTCGGGAGCCGGTGGATCGCGCGCCCGTCGAGCAGGACGCTCCCCGAGCGCGGGGTGATCAGCCGCGCCATCGCGCGCAGGAGCGTCGACTTGCCGCAGGCGTTCGCGCCGACGATCACCGTGATCCGGCCGGGCGGCACGGCGAGCGAGAGCCCGTCGACCACCACGCGCTCGTCGTAGGCGAGGGTGACCGCGTCGGCGGCGAGGGTGGGCGGGGCGTCGGTCACAGGGAGCCTCCGGAGCGGTTGCGGCGGGCGAGGAGCCAGAGCAGGAAGGGCGCGCCGAGGGCGCCGGTGACGACGCCGACCGGGAAGCGCGCGCCCGAGAACAGAGCGCCGACGACGTACTGGGCGAGCAGGTCGGCGGCGAGCACCACGACCGCGCCGACCAGGGCGGAGGGGATCAGCAGCGTGCGCGCGCTCGGCAGGATCCGCCGCGCGATCGGCCCCGAGACGAAGGCGACGAACGCGATCGGGCCGGTGGCGGCGGTCGCGACGGCCACGAGGCCGACTCCGACCGCGAGCAGGGCCAGCCGGCTGCGCCGCACGTCGAGCCCGAGCGCGGTCGCCGACTCGTCGCCGAGCTGCAGCACGCCGAGCCGGCCCGAGAGCAGCAGGGCCAGCGGCACCAGCACGAGCATCGTCAGCGCGAGCGGCGGGACGGAGGGCCAGGCGGCCGAGTTGAGGCTGCCGGTCAGCCAGCGCAGCGACTCCTGGACGTCCTCGAAGTCGGCGCGGGTCTGCACGTAGGCGATCACGCTCTGGAACATCGCCGCGACGCCGATGCCGATGAGGATCAGCCGCGCCCCGATCACTCCGCCGCCCTCGGCCAGCCCGGCGATGATCAGGGCCGTCGCGAGCCCGGCCGCGACCGCGATCACCGAGACCGCGCCTCCCGAGAGCCCGAAGAACGCGATCGCGACGACGGCCGCCGCGCTCGCCCCCGAGGTGATGCCGATGATGTCGGGGCTGGCGAGGGCGTTGCGCAGCATCGTCTGGAAGATCACGCCGCCCATCCCGAAGCCCACGCCCACCAGGACGGCCGTGATGGTGCGCGGCAGCCGCAGCGTGCCCACGGTGAAGGAGGCGCCCGGCACGGTCTCGCCGAGGACCACGCGGACGACCTCCGGCACCGAGTAGACCGTGCTGCCGACCGTGAGCGAGACGACGACGAGCGCCAGCGCGAGCACCGCGAGGACCGCGCAGCCGATGACCGTGCGTTGACGGCGCAGCGTGCGGCCGGCCGCGATGCCGACCGCGGCGGGCGCCTCCGCGGTCCTCACAGCGCCCGCACCTTCGAGCGGCGCACGATCGCGATGAGCACCGGGGCGCCGATCAGCGCGGTCACGATGCCCACCTCGACGTCGCTCGGCCGGGCGACCACGCGGCCGACCACGTCGGCGACGAGCAGCAGCAGGGCGCCGAGCAGAGCGGAGGAGGGCAGCAGCCAGGCGTGCGCGGGGCCGGTGACGCGGCGGGCGAGGTGCGGGACGACCAGGCCGATGAATCCGATCGGTCCGGCGATCGCGGTCGCGGCGCCGCAGAGCAGCACGGCCGCGAGCCCCGCGACCAGGCGGATGCGCCCCACGCGCCGGCCGAGGCCGGTCGCCAGGTCGTCGCCGAGCGCCAGGGCGTCGAGCCCTCGCGCGCTGGAGAGGGCCAGCACCGCGCCGACCGCGAGGAACGGGAGGACCTGCAGGATGCTCGCGGTCTCGGCGCCGCCGACTCCGCCGACCTGCCAGAAGCGGAAGCGGTTCAGCGTGGTCTCCTGGGTGAGCAGGACCGCGCTGATGAGGGAGGTGAGCGCGGCGGCGGTGGCGGCTCCGGCGAGGGCGAGCTTCAGCGGAGTGGCGCCCTCGCGGCCGAGCGACGCGACCGCGTAGACGAACGCCCCGGCGGCGGCGGCTCCGAGGAACGCGAGCCAGATGAACTGCGGCAGGCTCGTCGCGCCGACCCCGGCGATCCCGAGCACGACCGCGAGCGAGGCGCCCGAGTTGAGGCCGAGGATGCCCGGATCGGCGAGCGGGTTGCGGGTCAGGCCCTGCATCACGGCTCCGGCGAGCCCGAGCGCGGCGCCGACCAGGATCGCGAGGACCGTCCGCGGCACCCGCCCCTGCACCGCCGCGTCGACGATGGACGCCGGATCGGGCGAGGTCAGCGCCGGCCAGACCTCGCCGAGCGGGATCTCGCGGGAGCCGTACACGAGCGAGAGGACCGAGGCGACGGCCAGCGCGACGAGGGCGACCGCCAGCGCGGTCGCCCTCGTCTTCCGGGTGGGTGCGGTGCGGGTCACGACACCTTGTCGGCGGCCGCGGCGAGGCCGGCGGCGTACTCGTCGAGCACCCACGGGATGCTGAGCAGGTTCGGCGACGAGGTGGCCATGGCGGCGGAGGAGCCGTCCTCGAGCACGTAGACGGAGCCCCGCTCGACGGCCGGGATCTTGGAGAGCAGCGGGTCGGCCTGCAGCGCGGCGAGGGTCGTGTCGTCGCCGTAGACGACGAGCACGTCGGCGTCGAGCTGGTCGGCGTTCTCCGAGCTGATGGTGCCGCTGAACGCCTCCGAGTCGCCGGAGAGCTCGGCGACGCTCGGGGCGACGTCGAGTCCGAGGTCCTCGACGAACTTCACGCGCGCGTCGTTCGGCGTGTAGTAGGTGAAGGTGCTCGCGTCGGTCGGGTCGTACCAGCCGTACATGAACGTGGTGCCCGCGAGCTGCGGGTAGGACGCGGTGGTCTGCGTGATGTCGCTCTCGATCTCGCCGACCTTCGCGACGGCCTCGTCCTCGAGGCCCAGCGCGGCGCCGTCGAGCTTCGCGGAGTCCTGCCAGGTCGTGCCCCAGGGCAGGCCCGGGTAGGCGACGGTGGGGGCGATCTGGCTGAGGGTGTCGTAGTCCTGCTGGGTGATGCCGGAGTAGGCCGAGAGGATCACGGTCGGGCTGAGGTCCGAGATCGCCTCGAAGGGCACGCCGTCGGTCTCGTCGAACAGGGTCGGGGTCTCGGCGCCGGAGGCGTCGAGCGCCTCCTTCGTCCACACCAGCAGGCCGTCGCCGTCCTCGTCGCCGTAGGAGGCGCGGGTGAAGCCGACCGGGGTCACGCCCAGCGCGAGCGCCACGTCCTGGTTGGTCCAGCTCGTCGCGACGACGCGGTCGGCCGACTCGACGGTGGTGCTGCCGAAGGCGTGGTCGACGGTGACGGGGAAGCCCTCGCCGCTCTCGGCGGCGCTGCTCTCGGACGTGCCCTCGGAGCCGGCGTCGGCTCCTCCCGAGCAGGCGGTGAGCAGCAGCGCGGCGAGGCCGAGCGAGGCGACGGCGGTCAGGCGGAGGGGGGTGCGAGTGGCGGGCACGGCGATCCTTCGAAGGGGGTGGT
>NZ_PSVQ01000044.1:0-24932 GCF_002932395.1 Rathayibacter sp. AY1D9 | reverse complement strand
GGTCTGACTGCTCTTGGGGCCGGACTTGCGGTCATCTGATCCGAAGGTCGACAGATGGACGTAAGTCCGGCCGTCATCGGACCGACACGAGCCTTCGTCACTAAGAGCGGGACAACATCATTCTGCCGCGTCGGTGCGAGAGTAGTCGTCGACCTCATCCGGATGAGCATGGAGAAGAGCAAACAATGGCCAGGATCAGATCGCTGGAGCGCGGCGACCAGCGGGTCACCGTTCATCCGACCGAGGTCGACTGCACCTTCCAGGAGATCCAGTCCGATGACGGCCGGACTTACGTCCATCTGTCGACCTTCGGATCAGATGACCGCAAGTCCGGCCCCAAGAGCAGTCAGACCCTCCAACTCGACGAGAAGATGGCGCGCGAACTCATCGAGGTCCTGATCACGGCATTCCACCTGGATTGAGTCGCGCACCGCGCAGGACCGCCTTGCGCCATTCGCTCTCCACATCTGCCGCTACCTCATCCGGATCCTGGTGCTCCCAGTAGCGGAGCACCAGCCATCCCGCTCAAATCAGTCGCTCATCCGTGTCGCGGTCCCGCGCGGTATTCGCCTGCAGCTTGGCCGTCCAGTAGCCGTCGTTCCGCTTCGGCTGCGTGGCATGCTCGGGGCAGCTGTGCCAGAAGCAGCCATCGATGAAGACCGCGATCCGACGAGCGGTGAAGACGACGTCTGCACGCCGCCGCAGTCCCGGCAGCGGAGCGTGATCGACCCGGTAGCGGAGCCCCCTGGCATGGAGTCGACGGCGCACCTCGAGCTCAGGACGGGTGTCCCTTCGCTTGTTGCCGAGCATGGACCGGCGGGAACCGGGCGTGCTCGCCCACGACTCTGCCCCCACTCCGCGGTCCGGCCTCAGCTCAGGACGCTCGCGACGGAGCGGGGAAGGTTGGTGTGCGTCGTCTCGTAGTCCACCCCGAGGAAGGACTTGAAGAGCGCGGAGAAGACCACCTCCGCCCCCTCCACCGGCACGGCCATGCCGATCTGGCGTCGCACGCTGTCCCTTCCCCCGACGAACTGGTACTGGTCCGGGAACGTCTGGAGTCGGGCGCGCTCACGATTCGTCAGCGCTCGCGGCTCGTCCCAGTGGTAGACATGGGTCCCGCCACCGCCCGAACCGGCCACGGTGTACGAGGGCTTGTCCCTCTCGAGACGCTTGTAGATCTCAAGTGGGAGATAATCGACACGCCTGCACACCAACCGAAATACCTGATTACGCCCCGTCGAACTGTGAATGGAAGACAAGACCCGAAACTCCTACGGGAAGAGGTAGGGAGACATCTGGAACTGGAACACCGTCCGCGGGGAACATCAGGACACTTTCAACAGCCTGCTTCTTCTCAAACCGGCGAGCAAGGAGGCCCGCCGTGCCAGCACCACAGGTTTTAGAGATCACATCCCAAACCTTTAATCGGCTCGAAGCCTTGGAGCAACGTGCAATAATTTCTTCGACCATCTCCCCGACGGTCGTCTCGGACTGATCGAAAGTCACAAGCACCGAGGCGAAAAAACCTCCCTCCTCGATCGCTTTGTGCGCCTGTAGGAGGCTCAGCAAGTGATTTCGATTCCCAGCAGTGGTTGCCTTCACTTCCACAACGGTCGGCGGGTTGAAGAACCTGAAGTCGAACAGTGCCTGAGGATCCGCGTGCCAGGCTTCAATCCAACACTCCACGTCCTCTGACTTTGCAATGACCGAGAGTTCGCCAACTAATCCAACAACATCCACACTCACCCGCTGCGCCAATTGCCAGAAGAGACTTGTCCAAAGAGAGACAAAGTCCGCGACATCGGAGTCGAGGACATGCTGACGAGCATCCTCTAAAAAGTGGCTACATACCGCAGCAAATACTCGGACCAAGCCGTCGTCTGCACTCAAACAGCGCACTACCGATACTCTCGCGGACGATACATCACTGCTCAACACAAGCCGACTGTATATTCCATAATCAGCAACGAGCAAGTCTAGCCGAAGAGGTGGACACGGTATGGCACTTTTAGAGGTCGGCACAATCAACGCTAGTTCACCCGTAGATGAACAACCTACGTACGCGAGACCATAGTTCGTATTCACCGCTTCCACGATAAATGACTCAGGGTCAATTGCCTCAGACAACAAGAGGCCTTGAAGCCGGCCGAATGCAGCAAGAATCTGTTCACTAGTGGTAGCTCTCACGCCGGAGCCTCGACAAGCCAGCCGTTACCTAACTCTCCAGGCACGCGTACCGCACACACCAGAGCCCTCCTGTCCAGTGGGTCCGTTTTGGATGCTCTAACGGCTACCCAATGCAACTGAACCGTTACCAATTCCGGATTGAACTCGGCACGGTCGCCGTCGTAGTTGCGTGATCTACCCTGAAAAGGCTGGATCAGCCCACCGCGGAGAGTTCGGTCCGAATACTTCCCCGGCCGCATATCGACGACCTCGGCCTCGAGTCCCGAACCCAAATCTAAGAGCATCGCCAATTGAAGGT
This sequence comes from Rathayibacter sp. AY1D9, assembly GCF_002932395.1. Lineage (NCBI taxonomy): Bacteria > Bacillati > Actinomycetota > Actinomycetes > Micrococcales > Microbacteriaceae > Rathayibacter > Rathayibacter sp. AY1D9. Next base: position 22,447 of record NZ_PSVQ01000044.1, on the reverse strand, counting down.
TAAGCACTCGAACGCTCGGAATCGGAGAATCGACCAAACCAGAAACGGATTCGATAAACTGAACAACATCGGCAAGAGGAATAATTCGAGATCGGTGGCCCCCGCGCGCCTCCCATTTATCTGTGCCGAAGTGGTCATCAACTAGCGACCTCTCGAGGTCCGGCGAATAGCCCGGAGCAGGAGGGCGCGGATCGAAGATCCACTGACCGGCTGTCGAGACCACGACGGTATCCAAAGAAACTACTGATTGACGAGTAGCCTTCATCGATGGGGAAAGGAGAAACTCTCGGCGCCAATCCTTAAGAGTGATCTTTCCTTGTTGAATTGCTCGCAAACTGGCGAGCATGTGGCGCTCGTGCTCTACATAGAGACCAAAAGCGTCACGCAGATTCGGCTCGAGGTAGACCCGACACTGAGCAAAATATGTACGCTTGTACCCGAAAAATCGAGCTCGCTGCTGGATGCTGTCTGCCGTCCAACTGCCTGGATCACGAGGCATATAGGTTACTGATAGGCCATCAACAGTGAAACCACGGTCGAGGGCCTGCCCACCTACCAGAATAAAAGCGATCGACGAATCCCAATCGATCAGAGGCGTTGAGGCTCCTTCTCGAGTATTCATTTCCACAATTCGAAGGTTCTGGACGACCGAGGGCAAAGCCTGCCAACACTGTTCGAAAGAGGAGATCTGTTTATCAGTTACATGCATCGAGTCCCAGGCCAGACGAAAGCTAGCCTTTAGATCCTGTTCGCCCAGTTCTTCTTCAAACGAGCCCTGCCAATGCCTTTGCGTCTCAGTGACCCACCTCACGAAAGTACCGTGACTGTCAGTATATCTCGACGGATGGATCAGCATCGAACGAGTGGAATCGTCCTCTCGGACGAGCACGTCCGCCACGCCAACCGCGAACTCCATGAGGGCGAACGACAACGAAGCAGGTGGTGGACCGGACAGGTCGGCTGCTGCTAGCAGATCATCTCCACTGATAATCTTAACAGCGCCGCTGTCAGCGTCGAAGTAGTCGCTTCCTCCAATATAGTTACTGCCAGGCTCGAGCACGTGAACGTAATCAGGAGAGAGGACATCAGAAATTCGGACTAACAGGGGCGCTTGGGGTGTGGCCGTGTACTGCAAATAGGCATGATGTTTAAATGCTCCGCGGAGATTTCGGATGTTCCGATAGGTCGATGACTCTTTGAAGGATTTTGCTAGCGTATTCAAACTAGCTTGGTCGGCTTCGTCGTCAATGATCAGGACCTTCAGTCCATCCCAATTTATTTTCGAGCAGAGTTCAGCAAATTGGCCAAGGCGTCCGTGATGTTTAAGCAGAAAGCAGACGCCGGTTCGTCTAAGCTTGGGCAGTGTTTTCGCATTAGTCCAATTTTGCTTGACAGTCCTTAGGGCTGACTCATCCTGAGAATCACCGCCTGGATTGATCAGGAAATGCCACCCATTTGAATCAGCCGCTGTGAGATCCTTTCTCAGCCGCCTAACGCCTTGATCTAGCAACGGATTCGAGATACCGGAAATAACAACGACGAGCGCAAATCCATTGTCGCGTGCTAGTGCTATCACGGCCTCGTAGGAAAGCGTCTTCCCAGATTGAACACGGCCAACGATAAGGCCAGTCCGAGAAGATGGTCGGTCAGTTGCTACCTTGGCCCCTTGAAGGATCGCAACAGCATCGTTTTCCAGGTTTTTTTTCGATGCGGACGGAGCTACTTCCGCTAAGAATCCAGTCAACGAATTCCCCACTACGGTACTGATCCCATCCGTATCCGCATGAGACCCATCCGGCAACAGCACTAGCTTGTCCACTTTTAGCGCTCCACTCTGGCCGAAAGACCTTCGGTTAAGACCCGGTTGATGTTACGGAACATCGTCGAGGTAAACGTTAGGCCTGCGTCTCTCGTCAAACTCTCGGCGACAACAAGCGAAATCGCCAGACGAAGTATCGCCTCAAAAGAATCTTTATCGCCGAGCGCAAACTGTCTGACAAACTCATGGTCCGAATTTAGGCCAAGGTAAATGTTGACCTCAGTAGTTCCCACGCGATTGACACTTCGCTCAAGCCACGCCGATTCCACTGGTTTGGCCCCTGCCGTAATTTCAACATGCCATTGCTGGCCGGCTAACTCAAATTCGACAACGCGGTTGACTTGGTTCTCGTGAATTTCCGGAGACACGTCGCCGTAATCTTCGGAGAGATTTGCTGAGTCTTTTGAGGTAAGTGCGAACTCGTCTGCATCTTCGCTTTGTGCGATCGACGCGAGGGCGTTTGGCAAACCGACAGCTGCCGCGCGGGTCGTCTTCTCTGTTGCGTCCTCAATCACTCGCGATTGATTCCGCGTTATTGTCCGCGATCTATAATTTTCCGCCTGGCGAAGGAGACGCAGTGGATCGGCGTCCAGTTCCGCGCGTAGCCGCTCGAGAAAAGCTTCCTCGTGCTCACCCCACTGAAATCCGTCCTTCGTGTGGCTCACAGGCACGCCGTCGATCGTCAATTCGCCGAACAGCCGTTGTGATCGGTAGGAGTTTCCCCTTCCGTAGATCACTGCCGGCCGGTAAGGAGAGTCGCCCGATCCGAGAATCACTCGGCCACGGCGCAACAGAGCGAACCCCGCATCCTTGGTTGAGCCCTCATCTCTCAGAGCGGCAAATCCGCTCACTCGTACAGTTGGGGACAACTGGATATCGATAGACTTGCGCCAGAGGATGATCTCGGTGCTGTCAGATGTCGCCTCCGCGGCCCGTAGGATAGAGGGTTCAGAAAAGGACATTCGCTGGCCAGCAACCACGAGGCGCATTTCTCCTGACCGAAGAAATGAGCGGTAGATGTCGCGAACGTGGTCGCGTATTTTGCCGAGGGTTCTACCTCTCGGCACCTGATTTAGATCCCACATAGTGATTCTTGTATAGTGAGAGTTAGCTTCACTCGGCTGCGTTTCAACTTGCAACTCTGACATCGAGCCACGCAAGACCTCAGTCATGTCAAAGTGAACTCGGTAAACGTTGGGGTCTCCGATACTTGTAGTCTCGACGCTCCAGTTTTTGGCAAACCAAATTGAAGCGCTCTTCATGCCCATACCGAACTCGGAAAGACCAGTCCGGTCGGGTGGCACTTCAGCAGCCCGAAAAGCTCGGGCGAACTGGTCGCGGTGGATACCTCCAGCATTGTCTTCGATGACGATCCTTCCGGCACCATCTGTGTCAATGTCGATGTTAACAGAAAGATGAAAATCCGGATTGTTTTCAAGTATTTGGTCTTTATCTGCCTTGTAGCTCTGGATGGCGTTATCGACATACTCAGCAAGGGCATACCAGGGCTCATAGTTGAGGTGGCTGAGGACGCCCAGAATAGAAACTCCTGGACTAATGTCGATCGACTTGTCCATTGCGCTCAACTCGCCTTCCGGTCACTCGCGGCCTGGCTACCTACTGGTTCGATTACTGATATGGTCGAAAGATACCGACTTGCAAGGAGTGGCTTCGCCAACTTACGCACAACTTCTGCATTTACTGCGTTCCCGAGGGCCTTATAAGCGACGGCGCTGCTCTCAGGAAGCCTGATTTCTTCCAGACTTTGAAGCCTTGCGCATTCCCGGGGTGTCATGTATCGCCTTTCCCAGCCAATAATTGGAGTCTGCGAATCTGTCATCGCGATGAGGCTAGGAGCAGTGGTCGGCCTCTTGACTCGGACGCCGGAAGCTCGAATTTGAATCACGTAGTTCCAAAGAGAGCGATGTTCTCCCTGCACATTCCATTCGAGCTTTTGAAGGCTGGACGGCAGGCTCGCAACTCCCGACCGAGCAAGCCAGGGTTCAATCCAGGACCTGTTTTGCTCAAAGAAATCCCGATTATTTCGAATAAAGTCGATTTTCCACTTCGGGAATCGAGGCCCTTTTCGAAGAGCATGGCTGGGCAGCACGCGGATTTGCTCATCCAAGTTAAGGCCAAATAGATCCTTGCCGAAGCTGCCCTTATATCGATTTAGTCCGCGTTCTTGCAATTCATTCATCAGAAGATCCGGCGTCTCATCCTCGAAGGGATAGGTTGCGCCGAATTCCATCGCCCATAAAGGAAAGGAGGGCAGCTTCACTTCACTTGGTGCCGATCGGATGAAGTCGTCCCAAATGTCTAAAGCACTCTGAATGTTCGGTCGAATCTCCCTCGCTGCTGTAGGATTTTTGTCCAGCACCGATCGAATACTTGTAGGGACAGGTCGAGGTTGCGGCCACTTGAAAGTATGCAAGCCCGACCGCGATCCGACAATGTAGACTCGGTCACGAATTTGTGGAATACCAAACTCATGCGGTGAATAGCGACGAGCGTCGACGTCGTATCCAAGATTTCTCAAGCTTTTCAAGATGACACTAAATGTCTCTCCACCTTGATGCTTCAGAATATTTGGGACGTTCTCGAGAATGAACATTGCAGGCTTTTTCGCTGCAATTATTTCCTCTACTTTGAAGAAAAGTTGCCCCTGCAGCGTGTGAGCAAAGCCGAGTTGCTCCCCGGCTTTTGAGAAGGGCTGGCACGGAAATCCCGCAGTTAGGACATCGTGGTCAGGAATCGTGCCGGCGGAGACCTGTGCGAGGTCACCAGCCGGCTCAATGCCAAAGTTTGACTTATAGAGGGCGTTGAGCGGACGATTCCACTCTGCAGCGAATACCGCTCGGCCCCCGAGGGATGCAAGGGCGACGTGAAACCCGCCAAGGCCGGCGAACAGGTCAATGAAGGTGAAGGCACTAGTTTCGACCGCAGCGTCCAAGGCAGTAGGAGGTCGGCGGGTGTGAAGGTCGCTGCGCATATAGTCATCATGCCTGATGCGTCTGACATCGGGAGACAGGAACGCGGCCGCTCCAGGGCGAGTCCGCGGAGCCTCATCCTCGGGCGCTGATTCCTCCGGAGCAGCGCGTCATGGTTCTCCACAGCCTGCTGTTCGCTGAAGGGCGTGGTCGAGGAATCGCCACGATCCCACCGAGAGGTGGACGGGGTGCCGCGCGGTCGGCGCCTACAAAGGTCGACCTCGCGAGTGATATACGCCAGGCCTTCAACACGACCCGCGCCTGCTTGACTGCTCCCATGGAGATCTTCATCGGAGTGGTCGGCCTGCTCGGCGGGCTGGTCATCGCCGGGCTCGCGGTCGTCGCGGTGGTCATCGGACGGCGGCGGGCGGTGCCGGCATCGCTCGTCGACGTCGAGGTGCGGCTGACGCACGCCGGGGACGACTGGTGGCGGGTGGGCGCGCGAGTGCGCAACTCCGGCCGCTCGCTCGTGCCGGTGACGAGCTACAGCGACGGGCGGCCGATCTCGGTCGATCTCGGCGGAGCCGTGTCGGCGGAGTGGTACGGGTCGGCTCCCCGGTCGGACGCGTGGCGGATCGATCCGGCGGTCGGGCTCCTCCTCGGACCCGTCGCGCTGGAGCGCGGTGCCGACCTGGGGGCGACGATCGTCGTGCGCGGGCGGCCGCAGGTGCGGATCGACGCGCCGCTGCGCTACGTTCCGGTGCGCGAGAACGTGATCGAGTCGCAGACGCCGGACGCCGCTCCGGTCTGGGGCGTGTCCGAGGCCGCGGGCGCTCCGGCAGCAGCGCCGACGTCGGCTCCCCCTGCACCGATCCGTCCGCGTCAGCAGCGTCCGATGGACGCCGACCCGTCACGTCCCGAGCGTGAGAGCGTCCTCCGCGGCGGCTTCGGAGTGTGGGCGGCCATGATCGCGGGGGGCGCCGGAGCCGTCGGCGTCGCGATCGGGATCGCCCTCGAGCTGGCCGGCGTCGAGGCGTCGGGGCTGGGCGGCGCGGGCATCATCCTGATCGCGGCCGGCTTCCTCGGCCTGGTCGGCACCCTCGTGATCCGGCTGCTGCGCCGCTGGCTCGAGCCGCCGGCCCTCTGGCGGACGCCTGCGCAGCGCCTCCGCCGTCCCGGTACGATCACCGTCCTCATCCTGAGCTACGCCGGGCTGGCGCTGTTCTGCACCGAGTTCGCGGCGCAGTCATTGACGGGCGACACGACCTGGGTGGCCGGTGTCGCCGTGCTGATGCTGATCGCCGCGCTGATCGGCATGGGACTCGTCGGGTTCCTCCGCCTGGTGGTCCTGCTCGGCGTGCGCCGCGCCTCCCGGGAGACCCCGTGACCCGTGAGGTCGTCGTCGTCGGAGCCGGCCTGGTCGGAGCGGCGACAGCCCGCGCCCTCACCGAGCGCGGTGATCGCGTGGTGCTCGTCGAGCAGTTCGAGCGGGGTCACGACCGCGGCTCGTCCCACGGCGAGACGCGCATCTTCCGCCGCGGCTACCTCGAGGACGACTACCGCGCCCTCACCGGACGGGCCGGGCGCGCCTGGGCACGGCTCGAGGCCGAGACCGGCCGCCGCCTGCTGCACCCGGTCGGCGCGATCGACCACGGCGACCCCGCCGTCCTGGCCGCCGTCGAGGCTGTCCTCCTGCGCGACGGGATCCCCCTGGTGCGGATCGAAGCGGATGAGGCGGAGCGGCGCTGGTCTGGTCTCCGCTTCGAGACCGACGTCCTGCTGCACCCCGAGGGCGGACGCCTCGACGCGGCGGCCGCGATCGACGCGATGCTCGACTCCGCCCTCGGAGGCGGCGCCGTCCTCCGGACGCGGACGCGCGTGCTGGGCATCGAGGAGCGCGCCGACGACGTGCGCGTGCTGACCTCGGACGGCGCCCTCGACGCCGACGCGGTCGTCGTGGCCGGCGGATCCTGGACGCCGCCCCTCGTGGAGGGTCTCGTCCGCGCGGCCGGCCGACGCCTCCCTCCGCTGCGCGTCACGCAGGAGCAGCCCGCGCACTTCGCGACCGATCTGCCCCTCGACTCGTGGCCGAGCTTCGCCCACCACCGCGCCGGCCTGCCCGTCGTCTACGGGCTCGCGACGCCCGGAGCCGGGGTGAAGGTGGGCGAGCACAGCACCGGTGTCGTCGTCGATCCGGACGAGCGCACCTTCGAGCCCGAGCCCCGAGCGCTCGCCCGCCTCGTCGGCTACGTCGCGGAGTGGATCCCGGGCGCGGACGCGGCGAGCGCCACTCCGATCAGCTGCCCCTACGACAGCACCCCCGACGAGGACTTCGTGATCGACCGCGTGGGCCGCGTGACTCTGGCGACCGGGTTCTCGGGGCACGGCTTCACGTTCGGTCCGGTCCTGGGCGAGCTGCTCGCGGACCTCGTCGCCGGCGGAGCGGCGCGGGAGCGGTTCCAGCTGCTGCCGGCGTGAGGGGCGGGTCCGTCCGGAGGAGCGGCTTCCGACCGGGGATGAGCGGGTGCTCCCGGGAGGCGGATTCCGATCGAGCAGCGGATGCTCAGTGGCCTGCGGGGCCCGTTCCGCGCTGCTCGCGGCCGTCCGGGTCGAGGAGGACGGCGTCGTCCCAGCCGCTCGCCGCGTCCGTCGTACGGGCCTTCGCCGGCGGGCGCCGCGCGACCGCGACGACGATCAGCGCCCCCAGCATCACCAGGGCGGCGGTCTGGAGCGGCGGCGCGACCATCGCGAGCGCCTGCCGCACGTAGAGCTCCGGCGGGACCGTGATCGAGTCGCCTTGGTACTGGTTCGGCAGCAGGAGGACCACGACCGGGAGCGCGAGCACTGCGGCCCAGAGGACGACGGTGACCGCGATCGCGGTGGCCCAGAGCAGGCGGACCCGCGTCATCGGCGGGGAGCCCTCAGCAGCGGGACCACGACCGCCAGGCCGAGGGCGATCAGGCCGACGGTGAGGAACGGTCCGATCGCGTTGTCGCTGAGCACGCGGAGGTACTGCTCGGGCCCGAAGGCGCTCTGCGACGGCGAGTAGTCGTACCAGCTGTGGGAGCTGTTCCAGAGGGCGAGGAGTCCGACGAGGACGCTCACGGCGCCGACGACCCCCAGGGCTCCGGCGATGCGGCGAGTGGAGACAGCGGGGCGGGGGTCGGCGTCGGTCGCGTCGCGGCGGTCACCGGAGTCGGGTGCCGCGTCGCCGGGAGCGGGGTCGGGTTCGGCGGGAAGCGGGACGGTCGGCTCGGTCGGGAGTGGGACTGTCGGCTCTGCGGGTCGGGGCGCGGTCGGCTCCGCGGGTGTCGGGACGGCCCGCACCGCCGCTCTCTCGCGCTCCGGAGCCGTCCGTCGGCCGGAGGCTCGGGAGCCCGTCGGGCCGCCGACCGATCGCACGTCCTCGTGCTCGGGAGCGGACCCGCCGCCTCTCCGGCCGGCCGAGCGCCCGGTGCCCGCGGCGCCGCCCGACAGGAACGGGGAGCGGAGGCGCTCCTCGCCGCTGCCGCGCCGCTCGGCCTCGCGTCCGTCGTAGCCGCGCTGGAAGCCCGCGTGGTAGCGCGGGTCGGTGCCGCCCTCGTCCGTTCCGCCGCTCTCGCGTGGGGAGCCGTCCGCTCCGGTGCTCCGCGCCATGCCGTCCCCCGCTTCGTGCAGTCGGGCCATCATGTCGCACCTCGCCCGCTGCGGGGAGGTGCCGGGCGGAGCTCGGGGGGCGGTCGACGGAGGCGGGGGTTCAGCGTCCGGCCGCGGTGGTGCGCGACGGGAGGCTGACGATCCCCGCTCCGACCAGCAGCAGGCCGATCGTCACCGCCGTCAGCGCCGACCAGCCTCCGGCTCCGACGGCCAGGCCGAGGAGCCAGCCGCCGGCGGCCGAGCCCGCGTAGAAGGCGATCGTGTAGACCGCGCCGGCGTGCCCGCGGAGTGCCGGAGCCGCGCGCGCTCCCGTCCAGGCGGCGCCGGTCGCGTGCAGGGCGAAGAAGCCGGCCGTGAAGACGAGGAGTCCCGCGATCACCACGGCCACGTTCTCGGCGAGCATCACCAGCAGTCCGACGATCATCAGGGCGACGCCGATCCGCATGACGAGGCGGGGACCGATCCGCGGACCCCATCTCCCCGCGAGCCGGGAGGAGACGGTTCCCGCGAGGTAGGCGGCGAAGAGGAGGGAGACGAGCGCGGGCGCGAGTGCGAACGGCGGCGCCTCGAGCCGGAACGCCAGGTAGTTGTAGACCGCGACGAACACGCCGACCGCGAGGAACGTCTGCAGCGCGATCGCGACGAGCATCGGATCGCGGAGCACCTGCGCCGTCTTCCCTCGCCAGCCGCCGGGAGCAGCCTCGCGCGCGCCGCCGCCCCGGGGCGCGAGCACGGCGAAGACGATCGCCGCCGCCGCGCAGACGGCCGTCACGACGAGCAGTGCGCCGCGCCATCCGAGCGCCGCCGCGAGCGGTCCGGCGAGCAGTCGTCCGGCGGCACCGCCGATCGTGGTCCCGGAGACGTAGGCGGTCGCGGCGGCCGTCGCTCCGGCGCCTCCGACCCGGTCGTGGATCGCCGCGACGGCGAGCGCCGGGACGGCACCCAGTGCCGCTCCCCCGAGGAAGCGCAGGACGAGCAGGAGCTCGAAGGTCGGGGCGATGCAGGCGAGCAGCGCCAGGACCACGGACGTGAGGACAGCGATCCGCATGGATTCGAGCCGTCCGATGCGCTCGGCCACCGAGGCCCACGGCAGCACCGAGAGCGCCAGTCCGAGGGTCGCGGCCGAGACGGTGAGCGCGGCGTCGGACGGGGCGAGGGCCCACTCCCGCGCGAGCTGCGGGAGGACGCTCTGCACGGCGTAGAGCTCGGCGAAGGTCGCTACTCCGGCGGCGAGGAGGGCGATGGTCAGCCGCCGCTGCGAGAAGGGTGCCGCTGCGCGCATCGGTCGGGTGCGTGCGGCGGTGCTCATGGTTCCGACGGTAGACCGCCTGCGGGTGCATGACTAATGTCCTTCCTCGTACTGTTCATGCGTTCTGGTCATGTCCGGATCTAGGGTGGTGGCGTGTCCGACGACTGGCCCGCGACCCTCCGCCTCCTGCCCCTGCTCGTCGCGGTCGCCCAGACCGGGAGCGTCACGGCGGCGGCCGCCGAGCTCGGGATCCCGCAGCCGACCGCGAGCCGGTCGCTCGCCCGGCTGTCCGCCCTGGTCGGCACTCCCTTGGTCCGCCGGGAGGGCCGCGGGGTGGTGCTGACGGAGGCGGGGACCCGTCTCGCCGAGGTCGCTCAGGACGGCATGTCGGTGATCCGCGCCGGCCTCGCGGAGGTGCGGCAGGCGGGCGACGTGGAGCACGGCCGGATCGACCTCGCCTTCCAGACGCTCCTCGGGGAGAGCTTCGTGCCGGATGTGATCCGCCGGTTCCGCCGACGTTGGCCGCAGGTGAGCTTCGGGCTCCGCCACGGCTCCCGAGCCCTCTGCCTGAGGGCCGTGGCGGAGGGCGAGTCCGAGCTGGCGATCGTCGCGGATCCGCCCGATCTCCCCGGAACCACCACGACGACCCTCTACTCGGAGCCTCTTCTCGCGGTCGTGGACCCCCGTCATCCGCTGGCCTCGCGGCGCTCGGTCACGGTCGAGGACCTCCGCGGCCTCGACCTGATCATGCTGGCGCCCGGCTACGGCCTCCACGAGTCGGCCCGGCGCCTGCTCGCCGTGGACGGCCGCGACCCCGTGCCGGCGTTCGAGGTCGGCGACTACCGCGCCGCCCGGGGACTCGCGGCAGCCGGCCTCGGACTCACGATCCTGCCGCCGAGCCCGTCCTCGGTCGACGACGACGTCCGCGAGATCCCGATCGACGATCCGGGCGCGAGCCGTGAGATCGGTGTGCTCGCCCGCGACACCGGAAACCCGGTCGTCCCCGAGTTCCTGCGGGCCCTGCACGCCGCGGCGGCCGCCCGGCGCCGGTGACCGCTGCTCGGCTCTGCTGTCAAGCACAGGAAGCGGAGGCCCTTCGTGCAGCAAGCTTCGAGAGGATCCCCGCACCGCCAGCGACACCCCCTCCCCCCGCTTCTGCACCACGTCACCGAGGACGGCCCCGGTCATGATCCTTCTCCGCACCCACGCCAACCGCTGGACCGCGCGCGCCCGCCGCAGCGGCGTCGTCCTCGGCATCATCACCCTGGTCTCCGATCTCCCCCGCCCGGCCTACCGGACGGTCCGCCTCGATCCGACGAGCGGTGAGCGCGTCCTGCTCCGCGACACCGCCGAGCTCGAGGAGGCCTTCGCCGTGCTCCTCGCCGGGCTCGAGCGCTCGCGCATCGCGGCCTCGGCGCCCCCGGCCGAGTCGGCTCCCCCGTGCGCCCCGGTCGACGCGCCCGTCGCAGTCGAGGACGACCTCGAGGAAGCCGCCTGACCCGACGGCGTCCTTGCGGGGAGACCCTCACCGCGCATCAGGTGCCGAGCTCTCCGCCCGCCTCCTTCACACTCGACGTGTCGCATCGACGTGCCGTGACACCTCGACCGGCGGATCCGTCCTCGGCAGGTCCCGCGGACCGATGACCCGTCGGAGCCGGGCCGACCTGCGCGACCGCAGGAGAGCCCGGCGCCAGCGCGGATCGGTGCGGGCTCGGAGGTGGGGGTCGAGCGGGCGGAAGCCTCCCGCGGTCCGCTCCTCGATCAGCACGATCGTCGCGGTCGCGAGGTGCAGTCTCCGGACCGGCTCCCTCTCGGGATGCGGATGTCCGGAGCGCGTGCGGAGCTGCTGCTCCAGCTGCTCCGGATCGGCGGACCACCAGGTGCTGACGCCGACGCGTCCATCGGGGAGAGGGAAGCGCTCGGTGATGCGGTACGGGAGGCCGTGCTCGGTCATGCAGTAGTGCCTTTCGAGGAGAGGGTTTGGGAGCCCGGGTCGCGCTGCAGCGGCCCGGGCTCCGGTTCACGAGGTGCGGGTCGAGCGACGGCGCAGCGCCGTCAGGGCGCCGCCGGCCAGGAGCAGAGCGCCGGCTCCGGCCGCGAGGGGCCCGGCCGCCGCTCCCGTCGAGGCGAGCACCGTCGGCACGAGTCCGACCGGAGGCACCGCCACCTGGGCGCAGCTGGCTCCGCCGTCGTCCGCGCACGGGTGCAGGACGGTCGTCGGATCGAAGCCCTCCGGGACCTCGGTCAGGCGCGCCCGGTTGGGGATGGTCCACGCGTCCACGCCGTCGGCGACCCGTCCGGTCACGGTGAACGTCGTCGACGCTCCCGCTGCCAGAGACAGGTTCTCGACAGTCAGGTCGGACGACGCCGGGCCGCCGTCCCGGGAGATCGTGACGTCGCTCAGGTGCGCGAGCTCGGGGATGTCGGTGAGGGTCACCCCGTCCGCCGGGCGAGCCCCCTCGTTGGCGACCACGATCCGGAACCCGGCACGCCCGCCGTGGTCGACCTGATTCCCGATCGCCGTCTTCTCGATGGAGAGCCTGCCCTCGACGGGCGGCACCGGGATCTCGGCGCAGGACGACGTCGCATCGTCAGCGCAGGCGTTCTCGACCGTCGGCGGGTCGAAGCCCTCGGGCTGGTGGGTGATCGAGACGCGGTTGGGGAGGGTCGCGGCGTCGTACCCGTCGGCGACCCGGCCACTGACGTGCAGCGACACCTGACCGCCGGCGGGGATGTCGAGACCAGTGACGGGCTCCGTGGCCGGCTGCGTTCCTCCGGCGCCGTTCTCGATGGTCGCCTCGAGCAGGTGGTCGAGCGTCGGGACGTCGGTCACGGTCACGTCCGTCACGTCGACCGTTCCGGTGTTCGCCACGACGATGTCGAAGCCCGCCGTGCCGCCGTGCTCGGCGCTCGCCTGGGACGCGGTCTTCCGGATCAGGAGCGACCCCTCGCCGATGTCGTGCGGGACGGTGGCGCAGGGGTTCGCGTCGGTCCCCGTGCCGGACGAGGCGGGAGCGAAGGGCGCATCGGCGAGGCAAGCCGTGTTCGTCAGCGCGCGGTCCCCCTCGCCGGTCACGATCACGTCGAAGGTCAGCTCGGCCGTCGCCCCGACCGGCAGGCTGCCGGCCGCCCAGGAGATGCGGCCCGTCTCCGCATCGATCGTGGCCGTGCCCTGCGAGGCGCGGAGGGAGCCGGAGTCGAGCTCGGCGTCGTCGAGCACGCCCTTGTCGAGGTAGTCGATGACGGCGGCGTCGGAGTAGTCCCCGGTCCCGTCCGAGGTCAGCGTCACCCGGTAGGGCACGCGGGCGCCGCGGAGCAGCGGAGTGGCGGAGTCGACCGACGAGGTCTTCGCGATGCTCACGTGCGGCGCGAGCGGATCGAGGCGTGCGACCGCGACCGCACCGTCCGAGCCGTAGGCCCAGTCGTCGATCGCCCGCAGGTCGCCGTAGGAGCCGTGCACCGAGTCGTTGGCGTTGGGGATGCGGCCTCGCCCGGAGTCGTCGCCCTCCCAGCGGTGCACCCCGCCGGACGAGTCGGTGCCGCCGTCGCCGGACGTCACCGCGGAGGTGCCGGAGTACCGCTCCGAGTTCGATCCGGCGAGGAGCGAGTCGTCCCAGTGGACCATCGACGGGTCGTCGCCGCCGCCGGTCGACCTCACGACGGACACGCCGCCGGCGGACGTCTCGGCGTCGACCCGCGTGAAGTGGAACTCGTTCGTGCGGCCGATGGAGGCGCGGAAGGTGACGTCGGGGTCGGTCACGTCGACCGTCCCGCCCTTCGCGTCCCGTCCGTCCCAGTCGACCGAGAAGGGACCGGTCGTCCCCGCGATCCGGGTGAGGTGCACGTCGCGCTCGCCGTCGTAGGAGCCGTCCCCGTCCGCATCGACGTCCACGACGACGGTGCCCGGCTGCGTCCCCAGGACGCCGGTCAGCGTGCCCGCGTCGGAGCCCGCGGTCGACCGGCGGAAGGCGAGGCCCTCGATCGTCGGCGCGCGGTAGGCCGGAGCGATCGACTCCGGCAGGTCGGACGACGGCGGGTCCAGGAAGAGCTTGTAGGTCTGCAGGCCGTCGATCCCGGAGCGTCCGGACGCCTGGACGTACTGCGCCCCGATCCCGCCCGCCTCGCTCGACTGCGGCATGGGGACCGAGAGATAGGACGGATCGGACGACCCGACCTTCACGTTGCCCTTGTTCGTGGCCTGGACCGTCGAGGCGACCCCGTCGTAGCCGCGCAGTCCCAGCTCGTAGCGGGCGCCCGTCTCCGTGACGGCGTGGAGCGTGAAGGACGAGCGCCGCTCCTCGGGCGAGGAGTAGGACTCCTTCGCCCCGGACTGGATCGCATAGGACTCGGACCACACGCGGCCCGCGACCGCCGCGCCCCGCGCGTCCTGGACGCCGATGATCCAGACGAGGTTCACCGGCGCCGTCACGTCGTCGTCGGACACCCGGATCTGGAGGACGCCGGTCTCGTCCGCCACGAACGAGCCGCCGGCGGACACCGAGGGCGCCGCTCCGGGCGCGAAGTCCTGCTCGTCGAGGACGGCTCCGCCCGGAGCCGTCACCCGGGCGGTACCGCCGCCGGTCTCGCCCTCGCCGGTCCCCGAGCCCGCCTGGAGCGGGTGGAGGTCCACCCGGAGCGTCTCGCCCTTCTGGACCCAGGCCGAGACGGTCGTCACGCCGGCGTTCGTCGCGCCTCCCTGCAGGAGGGTGTTCTCGATCGTCGTGTGAGGACCGTCGGCGGCGACGGCGGGCGGCGGCGCGAGGCCTCCGCCCAGCAGCCCGCTCACGAGCACGCAGCCCGCCGTCGTGCCGACCAGCGCTCGCGCCGTCCGCGCTCGGGGTCGTCCGCGCTCGTCCCGCCCCGACTGTTCCGTTCGACTCATCCGATGTCCTCTCCTCTGCCGACCGAGCGCACTGCGTCGGCGGCGACCGTTCAGCCCCACGGAAGGAGAGTATTGCTCGGTTCGACGTCACCGCGGCCGGTACGGCTGCATCCGTGGAGAACGGCGCGAGATGGGCGCTGTGGAGGAGGAAACGGCGCGCGAGAAGAGCCGAGCGGCGTGCTCGCGACGGGTGATCGCGGAGCCTGCGCGGAGTGACCGCGAGCGCGGGCGAGGACTGATCGCGGATGCGGGCGGAAGACGGTCGGCGCCGTCGACGGCGCGAAGAGGCGTCCTGCGAGACGGAGGACCGGCCGTTCCGTCGCCCCGCGCTCTCCGGGAGACCGACGCCGACAGCCACCGGAACGAGCGACCGTTAAAACGAGAACGGCCCGCCGAAGCGGGCCGTTCTGCTCTGTCTCAACCAGAGTGCGCCCGGAGGGATTCGAACCCCCAACCTTCTGATCCGTAGTCAGATGCTCTATCCGTTGAGCTACGGGCGCAGTCCATCGCGTGGGCCAGAGGCGCACGCAACGAGGTACGACTATACATGCCGGGAGCCCCCTCCGCGAATCGGCGGCGGCGGCGCAGACGGCTCCGTCTCGGGACGCCGCCGCAGCCACGAGAACCCAGGCTCCGTCGCGGTGTCCCGGAGCGCCTCGCAGAGCCTCCGACGGGCGGACGCCGCTGCTCCCCCTCACGGCGTACCGTGGGCTCATGGAGGCCGCCGCGATCGAGCTCGTGGGCTTCGTCGTCTCTCCGCTGCACCGCTACGAGGGCCGCCCCGCCGATGGCCCGGTGCCGTCCGAGGGCAACGAGCAGCCCGAGCGGATCGAGATCCGCGCAGGCCTCGGCATCGTCGGCGACCGCTTCTTCGCCCAGCGCGCGCACCGCCCCGCGGCGATCACGCTCTTCGCGGTCGAGACCCTCGAGCACATCGCCGCCGAGCTCGGCGCAGGGCCCTTCGACCCCGCCGACGCCCGCCGCAACATCATCGTCCGCGGCGCCGACGTCGATGCGCTCGCCGGCCGCACGTTCGCGATCGAGCAGGGCGGGGAGCGGATCGAGTTCCAGGGCGGACGACCGGCCAACCCCTGCGCCTGGATGGACGTCGTGCTCGCCCCCGGGGCGTTCCGGGCGATGCGGAGGCGCGGCGGCGTCCGCACCGCCCCCCTGACGAACGGCGTCCTCCACACCGGGCCGGCCCGCCTGATCCTCCACAGGTCGGACGACATGCTGATCTGAGCCCGGCGGCGAGCGCCTAGGCTCGCAGCGACCGACTCCCCCGATCGAAGGAGGCCCCGTGCTCCGCCCGAGCGACCTCCTCCCCACTCTCGCCACGACTCTGCGGCGCGGAGTCCGCGACGTCTTCGCGACCACGCGCTCTCGGGGGCGGGATCCGCACCGCCGCACCCGCAGCACCGACGTCTCGGTCCAGCGCGTGCACGACCGCGACGTCTGGGCGCGGGTGAGCACAGTGGGGCGCGACGGCGAGCGCACGTTCGTCCTCGTGCCGGGGATCGGAGTCGCGGCCACGTACTTCGAGCGCCTCGCGCCCGCGCTCAACGAGTTCGGCCCGGT
Source organism: Rathayibacter sp. AY1D9 (assembly GCF_002932395.1). NCBI lineage: Bacteria > Bacillati > Actinomycetota > Actinomycetes > Micrococcales > Microbacteriaceae > Rathayibacter > Rathayibacter sp. AY1D9. Next base: position 6,353 of record NZ_PSVQ01000044.1, on the reverse strand, counting down.
GCACGCTCTCGACCTGCCGGGCTTCGGCGGCGTGCCGCACCCGATCGACGCGCGGCGCATGGACATCGGCGACTACGCCGAGCTGGTCGGCGCGGTCATCGACGAGCTCGGCCTCGACGATCCCGTCGTCCTCGGCCACTCGATGGGGACGCAGGTGGTGGCCGAGCTCGCCGCCCGCCGTCCGGAGCTGACCACCATCGTCCTGCTCGGACCCGTGATGAACCGGCACGAGCGCCGCCTCCCGACCGCCGCGCTCCGCTTCGCCCAGTCGAGCGTCCGCGAGCCCCTCAAGGTCGCGATCCTCGCCGCGGGCGCCTACCTCCTCTGCGGACCGCGCTGGTTCTCCCGCGTGCTGCCCGAGATGATGCACTACCGGATCGAGGAGACCGTCCCCCGGATCCGCGCGTCCGCCCTCGTCATCCGCGGCGAGTTCGACCGGCTCGTTCCGCGCGAGTGGGCGGAGGAGATCGCCCGGTCGATGCCGAATGCGCGGGCCTGGGAGATCCCCGACGCCTCCCACTCCGTGATGCACGCGCACGCCGAGGAGGTCGCCCGCCTCTGCGTCGAGCACGCCCGTGCACCGCGGCCCGACCGGGACGAGGCCGCCCTCCGCCGCTACCCCGACTCGGAGGTCGATCACTCCGAGGAGGACGCGCCCACCGAGGACCCGATCGGCGCTCTCCGGGGACGCATCACCGAGCTGGCCGGGATCCTCGTGGACGACGACTCCCTCATCGCCGAGGGCAAGACCCTCCACGCCGAGGCGAGCGACCCCGAGGCACTGCGCCAGGTCGCTCCCGACCCGGGCGACGGCGAGCTCGTCGAGGGCGGCGGACCGAGGAAGGACGGCGAGCAGGACGGCTGACCACCGCAGGCCACCACGAGCCGCATGTCGCGCGGCGTGAGACGCCGAGCGCAGAAAGAGCAGCCCTCCCGCCGACGCCACTCGGCGCCCGCCCGTCAGGACTCCGCGCCGACGATCTCCTCGCGGATGCGCCGCAGATCCTCGGCGAGCGCCCCCAGCAGGATCCAGTGCTGCGGATGCGGGGTCGCGATCACGAGCGGCGCGGTGAGAGCGGGCAGCTCGTCCGTGATCGCCTCCGGCTCGGGAACGTCGACCGAGGACTGCACGAGGAGCCGCAGATCGTGGGCGGCCCGGTGCAGCTGGACGGCGATGTCGGCGATCGTCGGCTCCCCGACGAGCTCGTCGTCGTAGAGGTCGTGAACGGTCCGCGTCATGCCGCGGACCCGGGTCACGATGCGCCCCAGCCGCGGGACGACGGAGTCGAGGGCCAGCAGCCGGTCGCGGTGGGCGGAGCGGCGCGGGTTGAGGCGGAGGGACTCCTCGCCGGTCGCGATCGCCTCCTCCGCCTTGCTCTGCATGGTCTGCAGCAGCCGGGCGTTGATGAGCAGCTCGTCGAGCCGGCGTCGCGGGACGGGGGCCTGGAGGGCGTCGCCGAGGTCGTCGAGGGCGGCGGCGAGCTGAGCGGTGAGGTCTCCGATCGCCCGCTCGGCCGGTGCCAGCACGACCGGAGGGACGATGAGCACGTTGATGACGACTCCCACCGCCGCGCCGAGGAGGGTCTCGAGGATGCGGTCGAGCGCGTAGTTCGGCGTGACCGCGCCCACCGAGAGCACGAGCATCGCGCTGATCGGGATCTGCACCGCGGAGGCGGGGGTCAGGCGCACGGCCCACCCGACGGCGATCGCGGCCACGATCGCGAGGAGCACGATGATGCTCTCGCCGCCGAGCACCGTGCCGATCACGGATCCGACGATCACGCCGATGATGACGCCGACCGAGCGCTCGAGGGCCTTGGAGAACGACTGGTTGATGCTCGGCGCGACGACGAGGAGCGCGGCGATCGCGCCGAAGACGGGCAGCGTCCCCGGGAAGACGACGCCGGCGAGGAGCCAGGTGACGACCGTGGCCGCCGCCGTCTTGACCAGCTGCAGCACCGGCGGCCGCGTCGGCACGGTGAAGCTCGAGGTCAGGCGCATGGGACCACGGTAGCGAGCACCCGCTGCCTCGCGGTCCCCGCGCGCATCACCGGCTCGCGGCCGCCTCGACGCTCGCGAGCACCGCGCGGAGCGAGCGCGACGCCTCCGCCCGCAGATCGGCGGGCACCCCCGAGAGCAGCACCCGCTCGGCGTCGAGCACCTCGGGGAAGGCCCGGTCGACCAGCTCCTCCCCCTCGCGAGTCAGCGTGATGAGCGAGCCGCGCCCGTCCGCCGGGTTCGCGGCGCGCCGCACCAGGCCCCGACGCTCCAGCGAGTGCACGCGCTTGGTGATTGCGGGAGCGGAGGCGAGGGCGATCGTCCGGAGGGTCGTCGGCGACTGCGGAGCGCCGGCGCGACGCAGCGTGGAGAGCACGTCGAACTCGCCGCGGGTCAGCCCGTGGGCGGCGAGCAGCTCCTCCGTCGCCCGGACGATCAGCGCGGAGGCGCGGATCACCCGCCCGACGACGTCGACGGCGGAGGTGTCGAGCTCGGGCCGCAGCACCGCCCAGCCCGCCGTGATCTCGTCGACCGCGTCGCCCGGCTGGCTTTCAGACTGATTCACACGTAAAGTATATCTGCTTCACCCGTGAAACACTTCTCCGGCCGCCGCCGCTCGGACCCCGATCAGAGGACTCGATGGCCGCCACCCCCGTTCTGCCCCACCCCCGCGAGCTCCTCGCCTTCGGCCCGCACGCCGGCGCCCATCGCGTCGCCCTGCGCGCCGGCGTCTCGATCGCCGTCCCGCTGCTCGTCCTCTGGGCGCTCGGCCGCACCGATCTCGCCCTCTACGCGACCTTCGGCGCCTTCACGGCCCTCTACGGTCGCCAGCACACGCACCGGCCGCGCCTGCTGATGCAGCTGTCGGCAGCCGCGTTCCTCGTCACCACCGTGACCCTCGGCACCGTCGTCTCCCTCTCTCCTCACCGCGACTGGCTGATCATCCCCGTCGTGGTCGCCGTGACCGTCGCGGCCGCCTATCTCAGCGACGCCCTGCACTGGCATCCGCCCGGCCCGCTGTTCCCGGTGTTCGCCGTCACGGCGTGCGCGTCCGTCCCGTCCGAGCCCTCGCGCATCCCGCTCGCCGTCGCTCTCGCTGCGGGCTCCGCCGCCTTCTCGCTCGTCGTCGGCCTGAGCGGTCTCGCCCTCCCCCGCGCACGCCGCCTCGCCCCGACGCCGTGGCGCACCTCGTTCCGCGCGGCGGCGGCCCGTCCGGCGACGCGCGCCGCCCTGCTCCGCTTCGGGGCCGTCGTCCTGGTGGCAGGCACCGTTCCGACCGCGACGGGCCTGGGCCACCCCTACTGGGCGATGGTCTCCGCCGTCGCAGCCGTCTCGGGAGCAGACGCCGGCGCCCGGCTCGTGCGCGCGGGCCACCGGATGCTCGGCACGATCGTCGGAGTGCTGATCGCGGCCGCGCTCCTGGCCCTGCCGCTCTCCCCGCTCGCCGTGATCGTGGTGGTGGTGCTCCTCCAGATGACCGCCGAGCTCGTCGTCGGCCGCAACTACGGCCTGACCCTCGCCTTCGTCACTCCGCTCGCGATCCTCATGGTCGAGCTCGCGCACCCCGTCGACGAGCTCGTGCTGCTGCGCGACCGGGCGCTCGAGACCGCTTTGGGCGTGCTCGTCGGAGTCGTGGCGACGCTCCTGACCCACGCCGCCTCGCAGCGCTCGCGCTCCCGCTCCTAGGCTCAGGAGGATGGACCGCACGATCCCCGCTGTGCTCGCCGAGATCACGGCGGCCGTCGCCGAGGTGCGCGACGTCGACGGTCGCAGCAGGACGGCGCGCGGGCCCGCGTCGCGGACCGGCTCGACGAGCTGTTCGCCGGAGCGACGACCCGCCGAGACGTCCGGGCGGCGGCCGCCGACGCGCTCGGGCTCTGGGGCGGGGCGGGCTCCTTCTCGGACGTCGGCTCGGCCGAGGCCGACCACGCGATCAGGCGCCTGTACCGGGCACTGCGCGCCGGCCGCTCCTGGCTGCTCCGCGCCGGCTGACCCGCACGTCGCGACCGCCGCACGACGCCGAGAACGACGAAGGCCCCCTGCTTCCGTGGAAGCGGGGGGCCTTCTCGTTGGCGGTACCGGTGGGATTTGAACCCACGGTGGACGCAAGCCCACACATGTTTTCGAGACATGCTCCTTCGGCCGCTCGGACACGGTACCGGGGTCGAGTGTACGCGACGGCCGGAAGTCGCGCCAATCGAGCGGACGGGCCGCCGTCAGGCGGGAAGGAGGAAGCCGAGCACGCGGTCCCACTCCGGGATCGCGAGCAGGTGGCCGCGGCCGGGCACGACCTCGAGGCGGGAGTCGGGCAGCCGTGCGGCGTACCACTCGGCGTGGCGGCGGCCGGCGACTGCGTCCTCCGCGCCGTAGAGGAGGAGCGCCGGTGGCTCGGCGGACTCGACGGCGAAGCCCCACTCCTGCACGCCGTAGCCGATGAGGTCGGCGGCCATGCCGAGGGCGCCCTGGGCGACGGCGCGCTCGAGCATGCGGGAGAGCCGCTCGCGGACTCCGGGGGCCTCGAGCACCGCGGTGTCGGCGTCGCCGGAGCCGAGCATCCCGAACAGGGCGTCCGGGGCGGGGGTCGGGCCGAAGGCGCCCTCGAGGGTGCGGGTGAGCGCGCGGACGGCCTCGTCGAGCGGGAGGTCGGCCAGGCGGGCGAGCTCGGCGCGGTTCTCGTCGCCGACCCACGGCACGGCGCCGTCGGGAGCGGGCGTGCCGATCACGGCGACGCGCTCCACGAGGCCGGGGTAGTTCGCGGCGAGCGCGAGGGCCACGCGGCCTCCCGCCGACCAGCCGGCGGCGCTGACGGAGGCGATGCCGACGGTCGCGAGGTACTCGGCGATGTCGGCGGCGGCCTGCTCGGGGCTGGCTCCGACGCCCGCTCCGGCGGGGTCGAGGTCGGTCAGGAGGGAGGAGGCGCCGTAGCCCGGGCGGTCGAACGAGAGCAGGCGCACCCCGTGGCGCGCGGTCGCCTCCGGGTCGGGGTCGAAGTCCGAGGAGCCGGGAGCGGGATGCGCCAGGACGACGACCCGCTCGGCGCCCTCGAGGCCGGACCAGCTGACTCCGAGCGGGCGGCCGGACTTGAGGACGTGCACTGTCGAGGGCATGTCCCCCAGTCTCCCGCAGACGTCCGACGCCGACGGAGCGGCGCTCGGGGCGGCGTCGTCTTCCGTGGCGCGATCCTCCGCCTCCGCTCCCCCGCGACGACGCTCCTCAACAGACGGCTTCCCCGAGACCTCTCCCCCGGTTTGGCGCGCCCCGCTCGCGGCGTCGGTGGTCGACTGTACTGTCGAAGACACGTTCGAACAAGCGGCGGTGTCGGGGGTCCCCCGTAGCGTCGCGCTCGTCCCCCTCCTCCGCCCCGAAAGGACCTCATGGCCTCCTCGAAGACGCGCACCGCCCCGTACCGCTGCTCGGAGTGCGGATGGACGACCGCGAAGTGGGTAGGCCGCTGCGGCGAGTGCCAGCAGTGGGGCTCCGTGATCGAGAGCACCGAGCGCACCGGCCTCGTCCGCGCGGTCGCCGCTGTGGCTCCGGCCGCCGGCCGCATCGCGCGGCCCATCACCGAGATCGAGATCACGTCGGCGGCGCACCGCCCCACCGGCGTGGGCGAGCTCGACCGCGTGCTCGGCGGCGGGATCGTCTCCGGCGCGGTCGTGCTGCTCTCGGGAGAGCCCGGCGTGGGCAAGTCGACCCTCCTGCTCGAGGTCGCGAGCCGCGCTGCGGCCGAGGGCCAGCGGGTCCTCTACGTCAGCGCGGAGGAGTCGGCCGCGCAGGTGCGCATGCGGGCCGAGCGCACCGGCGCGATGCACGACAGCCTCTTCCTCGCGGCCGAGACCGACCTCGCCACCGTGCTCGGCCAGATCGACGAGGTCCGGCCGGACCTGCTCATCGTCGACTCGGTGCAGACGGTCGCGAGCGACACCGTCGACGGCCTGCCCGGCGGTCCCAGCCAGGTCCGCGAGGTCGCCGCGACCCTCATCCGCGTCTGCAAGGAGCGGGCGCTCCCCCTCGTGCTCGTCGGACACGTCACGAAGGACGGCTCCATCGCGGGGCCGCGCCTGCTCGAGCACCTGGTCGACGTGGTCTGCCACTTCGAGGGCGACCGGCAGACGGCGCTGCGCTTCGTCCGCTCGCTCAAGAACCGCTTCGGCCCGACGGACGAGGTCGGCTGCTTCGAGATGACCGCCGAGGGCATCGCCGAGATCCCCGACCCGAGCGGTCTGTTCCTCAGCCGCACCCGCTTCCCCACCCCGGGCATCTGCGTCACGGTCGCGATGGAGGGACGCCGCGCGCTCCCCGTCGAGATCCAGGCGCTCGTGATCGCGAACGACGGCGAGCACCCCCGCCGCGTC
>NZ_PSVQ01000043.1:0-25851 GCF_002932395.1 Rathayibacter sp. AY1D9 | reverse complement strand
CCTCTCCCCTTGGCGCCCTCCGGCGCCTCTCCGCAGCCCCCCCGCCCCCGGGGGCGGGGGGGCTGCGGAGAGGCGCCGGAGGGCGCCAAGGGGAGAGGCCCGGTGGACCTCGGAGAAGAGCTCGCCGTGACTCGCAGGATCCGGCGCGACCTCCACCTCGAGGCCTCCGACGCCGCCAGCTGCACGGTTTGTTCACGGTAACAGGGCGTCTGCGCAAACTCAACGGCCCCCGTGAGCGGGGGTGGCATCCCTTCACGGCGCCTGCGGTCCGCGCGGTCGCTTTCGTCACGGAGGAAGGATCCGCGGCGCCCCGTGGAACGGCGCAGGCGACGTGGGCCGGATCGGACGTTCGTCGTGAGTCGTGATCAGCACCGCCGTCCCGAGCCGCCGTCCTCTTTCTTCCACCGCCGCTCGCGCCTCCGCCGCCGCTGTCAAGAGGGGAGAGACGGTCCGCGCCCCTCGCCTAGGGTGCCGGGATGCCCCGCACCCGGACGTCCCGCGCCGCCCTCGCCTGGCGGGAGGCGGTCACCGGCTCGCGCCTGATGCTCGCTCTCAAGACGGCGCTGGCGGTCGGCATCGCCTGGGCCGTCGCGCCGCTCGCTCCCGGAGTCGCGGAGCAGTACCCGTACTACGCGCCGCTCGGCGCCCTGGTCAGCATGTACCCGACCCTGATGGGCTCGGTCCGCACCGGACTGCAGACCCTGCTCGGCCTGGCGGCGGGGATCGGGCTCGCCGCCCTCGTGGTGGTCACCGTCGGCCCGACCTGGTGGACGATCCCGCTCGTCGTCGGGATCGGCGTGGTCCTCTCGGGGACGGGGTGGTTCGGCGCAGGCCGCGAGTACGTGCCGATGGCGGCCCTCTTCGTGCTGATCATCGGCGGGGCCGACGCCGAGGACTACTCCCTCGGCTACCTCGTGCAGATGGCGGTGGGCGTGGTGGTGGGGCTGCTGGTGAACGTGGTCGTCGCCCCCGGGCTCACCGTCGAGGCGGCCTCCGCCCGGGTCGACGCGTTCCAGCGCGAGCTCGCGGAGCACCTGCGCCAGCTGGCCGCCGCGCTCGAGGAGACGTGGCCGCCCGAGCACGAGGCGTGGGCGCGCAACGGCGAGGAGCTGGCCCGGACGGCGGAGGAGGTCCGCGCGGCCCTCGCGGACGCGGACGAGAGCCGCAAGGGCAACCCGCGCGCACTGCTGCACCGGCGCGACTCCCGACCCGACCACCTCCGCCTCGAGACGCTCGACGCGATCCTCTTCCACGTCCGCGATCTGAGCGGCGCCCTCGCGGACACCATCTGGGAGCGGCCGGGCGCGCTCCCGTTCGATCCGGCGCTCGGCCCGCCGCTGAGCGAGGCCTGCCGGGCGGTCGCCGACGCGATCGATCGCGACGACGTCGGGTCCCCCGCCGCGCACCGGGCGATCGGGGGCGCGGCCCGCGCGATCCGGCACCTCGTGCAGGTCGTCGACGAGCGGACCGCCGCGACCTCCCGGACCCTCGGGCCCGGCGTCCTCGCGGCGATGCACCTCCGCCGCGTCCTGGTGCGCCTGCAGCACGACGGCGCGGAACCGCAGGAGGAGTGAGGTCTGGCGCCTCCCGCCCCATACTGATATGGTGATGGGACATCGGGAGGACGGGGACGACGTGGAGCGGACGGTGACGACGACGAGCCTCCGTGGTCGCACGCCTGAGCGGGTGACCACGGAGGCTCGTCTGGCCTTCGGGCAGGCGCTACTCGCAGACGAAGAAGGCGACCTCCACGTAGCCCATCGTCTGCGAACGGGTGTCGACGTCGGAGTTCTCGACGGTCACGCCGGACGCGGCGAAGCTGCTGCCTCCTGCGCCCGTCGACGCGTTGGCCGCGTAGGAGCCGCCACCGCGCACCCACAGGGAGGTGCCACCGCCGGCACCGCCGAAGTAACCGCCGCCGCCACCACCGGACGCATAGGTCACCTGGCGGCTCGCGTTCGTCCTCGCTGCGCCGGCACCGCCGTCGCGCCCGGAGCCCGGGCTGCCGAGAACCGTCTCGGTCACGTTGACCGTCGTCACACCGGGCTGCCCCGGCCCGGTCTGGCTTCCGCCGGTGCTCGGGGCCTGCTCCGTGGAGCCGGTGCTGCTGTCCGCGCGCGAGACGGCGCTGTCGTAGCCGGAGCCGCCGACGGGACCGCCGGACCCCGCGTTCGGCCCGACGCGGGCGGACCGGGTGAAGTCGTTCGAGGTGAAGCCGGCTGCGCTACCGCCGCCGCCGCCCGCGATGACGAGCAGGGAGCCCGCGGCGGTGATCCCGCTGGCCCCGCCCCCTCCTCCGGAGCCGATGTAGCCCGGAGTGCCCGGAGCCCCGCCGTTGCCGAGCCCCCGGCCGCCGGCCTGGTTGCTGCCGCCCGAGCCCGCGGTGATGACGATCTCGGACGCTCCGCCGAGCGCGTCGACGGGGATGGTGCCCGTCACCCGCGCACCGGCGCTGGTGACGTCCGACCCGGTGCGGACGCCGCCGCCGTCTCCGCCGACCGCCGTGAAGCGGACCCACTGGGTTCCCGCGGGCACGGGGATCGTCCGGGCCGCGAGCGCGGTGGTCGAGGTGGCGTCGATGCGCTGCGCGTCCTGCAGGGCGCACTGGGGGGCGGTTGAGGCCGACGCCATCGGAGCGGCGATCGAGGCGGCCACAACAGGAATCGCCCATGCGGCGCCCTTCACCACGGTTCGGCGCTGGGTCAGACGATCGGGGGCGCCGGTCGGCGTGCTGGTGTCTTCGTTCTGCATCGGAGTCCTTCTGTCATCGTGCACCCCTGGGTATCGGGGGCAGAGTCGGGTGAGAGGCGCGGGAGGATGCCCGTGCCGCTCCGACAGAGTCGCCTGCTCCGCGACGGGGCACGCCGCTCGAGGCCGCTCTGGCGCGAACCTGCCCTGAGGCGGCGCGCCGCGCCCCCCGCGCCTCATCCTCAGCGACTTCTCCGCAGCGCCGACCAGTCGTGCACGACGTCGCAGATGCCCCGTCGGACTCGCCGATACGGACCCTCCGAGCGGGCGGCCCGACTCGCGAGCACCCCGGACCGAGCGGCCCGGAGAGCCCGCGACGGCCGAGCGCAGAACCCGACGTCAGTCCGGCGCCGGCCCGCGACGGCCGAACGGGCAGCCCGGCGTCAGCCCGGCGTCACGCCCCGACGGCCGAACGGCCAGCCCGGCATCAGCCCGGCATCAGCCCAGCGCCAGCCCGGCGTCAGCCCGCGTCGGCGAGCAGCGCCTCGCGGTCGAGCCGCTTCGCGTAGCAGCGGGCGCTCGGCTCGTCGCCCCAGTAGCCGTAGCCCGCGATCGGGTCGTAGCCGGCGCTCGCGTAGAGCGCCATCGCCTCCGGCTGCTCCGTGCCGGTGACCAGTCGGAGCAGCTCCACGCCCTCGCGGGCCGCCAGCCGCTCGACGCCGGCGAGCAGCACGCGGCTGAGCCCGCGGCCCCGCGCGGCGCTCACCACGAACATCCGCTTGATCTCGCCGATCCCGTCCTCGACCGCGAGCGCCACGCAGCCGACGAGCCCGCCGTCGACCTCGAGCAGCAGGGTCGGAGCGTCGGCGGGAGGGCGCGGACCGGTGTCGTCGCCGCCGTAGCGGGCGAGGAGGTCGGCCTCCTGCAGGGCGAAGAGGTCCGTGGCGGCCGGGTCTCCGGCCGTGGTCTCGATCAGGCGGTGCACGGCACGATGCTACGGCGCGGCGGCGAGCCCCGCGGCGATCCCCGTCAGCTGCTCGAGCACGGCCCGCACGGCCGAGCGCTCTAGCGTCTCGGGCCGGGCGAGGCAGTCGATGTGGCGGCCTAGCCCCGGGATCCCGAGCGGCCGCAGCACCACCTCCGGCGTGCGCCGCAGGTCGGTCGTGTACCGCGGCAGCAGCGCCACGCCGTCGCCCGCCGACACGACCGCCGCCGCGACCAGGAAGTCGTTGATCCGGTGCGGGATGCGCGCGTCGCCGCCCGCGAGGACCGCGATGGCGTCGATCGCCCGCTCCAGGGGGAAGCCCTCGTGCACCGCGACCCACTCCTCGTCGCGGAGGTCGGCGGGGCGGACGACGTCCTTCGCGGCGAGCGGATGGTCGCGCCGCAGCGCGAGGTCGAGCGGCTCGAAGAGGAGGGGCGTGGAGCGCACGGTCCCGGGCCACTCGGCGCTGCCGGCGAGCCGGTGCGCGACGACCAGGTCGTGATCCGCGGTCAGCCCGGCGAAGGCGCTCTGCGCCACGTCGAAGTCGGCGAGCGCGACGCCCGGCCGACCCGGTGCGCGCAGCGCCTCCAGCAGCGGGCCGAACATCGCCAGCCCCGCGCTGTGGAACGCGGCGACCGAGACCGTGCCGCTCGGCTCCCCCTCGAAGTCCGCGACCGCCCGGGCCGCGCGCTCGAGCGCCACCTCCACCTCGACCACGGCCGCCGCGAGAGCGCGGCCGGCGGGGGTCAGCGCGGTCCGGCGCCCGTCGCGGAAGGTCAGGGCCGTCGGAGTGCGGCGCTGCAGCGCGCTGATCTGCTGCGAGACGGAGGAGGGGGACACCCGCATCGCGGCGGCGACGGCGGCGATGCTCCCGCGCTCGCCGAGCTCCCGCAGAGCCCTGAGCTGTCCGAGTTCCATGAGTTCCAACTTACGCGTCGGCGAAGAAGATGCAGTCTTGTCCTTCGGGTCTCCGTGCCGCCACGATGAGCCGTGCACGCTCTCCTCTCCCGCTTCCGGGTCGACCTCCTCCTGCTCGTGGTCGCCGCCTCCTGGGGCTCGACCTACTTCGCGGCGAAGGAGCTCGTCACCGACTCGAGCGTGATGGCGCTGCTCGGCTCGCGGATGACCCTCGCCGCCCTGTGCCTGGCCGTGATCGTCGCGGCGCGGCGGCACCGGATCACCGCGGCGGAGTGGCGGGTCGGCGTGACCATCGGGGCGCTGCTCGCGACGATCTTCGCGCTCGAGACCTACGGCATCGCCGGCACCTCCGCCACCAACGCGGGCCTCATCATCAGCCTGACGATCGTGATCACGCCGATCCTCGACTCCGCCGTCTCGAAGCGCCGACTCCCGGGCCGCTTCCTGCTCGCATGCCTCGTCGCGGTCGTCGGGGTCGCGCTGCTCGCGGGCAACGGCTCCCTCCGCCCGCTCTCCCCCGGCGACCTGCTGATCCTCGGCGCCGCCGTCGTGCGGGCCGTGCACGTCACGTCGATGCACCGCCTCTCGGCGCGAGCGCCGATGGACTCCCTCCGCCTGACCACGGTGCAGCTCGGCACCTGCGCCGTCGTCTTCAGCGCCGCGTCGCTCGTCGTCGGCGTGCCGATCCCCGAGTACGTCGCGGGGCTCGACCCCGTGGGCGCCGGCCTGTTGCTCTACCTCGTCCTGGTCTGCACCGTCTTCGGCTTCCTCGTGCAGACGTGGGCGGTCCGCCGCACCTCCCCCTCCCGCGTCAGCCTCCTGCTGGGCACCGAGCCGGTGTGGGCCGCGGTCGTCGGAGTCGCGCTCGCCCGCGACCCGATCGCGCCGGTCGGCTTCCTCGGCATCGCGCTGATCCTCGCGGGCACGGCCTGGGGGCGCTCCCTCGAGCAGCGGACGGCACCCGACGTGCAGACCGCGGCGGCCGCTCCGGAGGCGCTGCTCGCCCCCGAGCCGGAGGACGAGCAACGGCGTCCCGTCGAGCGGTAGCCGGGTCAAGGGACTCGCGTGCGGCGTCCCGATGTGGGGGAATCGGGTCGGGAGGCGTCCGCCGCGGGCGCCGCCGGAGGAGGATCCATGTCGCTCAGCGTGCTGTTCATCGGCGGGACGGGCATCATCAGCGCCGCCTGCGTCCGCGAGGCGCTGCGGCTCGGCCACGACGTGACCGTGCTGAACCGGGGGCGGACGTCGCTCCGCCCGCTGCCCGAGGGCGTCCGCGAGGTGCAGGCCGACGGCCGCGACCGCGACTCCGTCACCGCCGCCCTCGGCGACAAGACCTTCGACGCCGTGATCGACTTCGTCGCCTTCACGCCCGAGCACGTGCAGCAGGACATCGACCTGTTCGCCGGCCGCACGGGCCAGTACGTCTTCATCAGCTCGGCCTCGGCCTACCAGAAGCCGCCGCGCAGCCTCCCGGTCACCGAGTCGACTCCGCTCCGGAACCCCTACTGGCAGTACTCCCGCGACAAGATCGCGTGCGAGGACCTGCTCGTGGCCGAGTACCGCGCGAGCGGCTTCCCGGTCACGATCGTCCGCCCCTCGCACACCTACGACCGCACCGCGCTGCCCGTCGATGGAGGCTGGACCGTCGTCGACCGGATGCGCCGCGGCCAGGAGGTGGTCGTCCTCGGCGACGGCACCTCGCTCTGGACGCTCACGCACGCCGACGACGTCGCCGTCGGCCTGGTCGGCCTCCTCGGCGCCTCCGCCGCGATCGGCGAGGCCTTCCACATCACCGGCGACGAGACGCCGACCTGGGACGAGATCCACCACGACCTCGCCGCGGCGGCCGGAGTCGAGCCGCGCCTCGTGCACGTCGCCTCCGACGCGATCGCCGCCGCCGACCCCGAGCTCGGTGCCGGGATCGTCGGCGACAAGGCGCACTCGATGGTGTTCGACAACGCGAAGATCCGCCGCCTCGTCCCGGCGTACTCCCCCTCGGTGCGCTTCAGCGACGGCGCCCGCGAGATCGTGGAGTGGTACGACGCCGACGAGTCGCGCCGCGTGGTCGACGAGCGGATGAACGGCCTGTTCGACGCGCTGATCGAGCGGTACCGGCCGCGCCCGCTGTGAGGGGCGGGGGGTGCGCGAGTCCGCCGACTCCGCCCCTCCCGGCCGCTGCACCCCGCTCGGCTCCTCCGCCCGCGCCGGCGCCCCCGCTCAGCCGATCGGCTCGAGCCGGACCAGGAACCCGCCCGGCACTCCCGGCTGCAGCTCCTGGTACTCGGACGACACGCGGTAGGAGCCCTCGCCGACCGCCGTCACGGTGAAGGCGTCGTCCGTGCGCGTGCCCGCGAGGAAGACGGTGTAGACATCGGTGCCGTCCTCGGCGGTGCGCTTCCCGGCCGCCGCGCCGACCCAGCGGTGCCCGCCCGGATCGGCCGTCGCCGTCTCCCCGAGGGTCGCGTCGATCGCGGCCGGGTCGACGCCCACGGTGCCGATCCCGTCCTGGCACTCCCGCCAGACGCCCGTGAATCCCGGGTCGGGGTCGGAGTAGCAGAACATCATCGACCCGTCGGGCGCGACGTGCAGGTCGCCGTAGCCGCCGACCACCGGCCCGGAGACGGGGGCGGCCGTGGGCCCGGTCGTCGGCTCGGGGTCGGCCGGCGCGGTGCACCCGGCGAGCGCGAGGACGAGCACCGCCACCGCTCCCGCTCGCCACCTCATGTGCGCAACCTACTGGAGCCGCGCCCCCGCCCGTCCGTGTGCCGAGCCGGGAGTCCGCCGGGAGCCGGCCCGCCCTCAGACCAGCCGGCGGCCGCTGAAGCGGTCGACGGGGGCGTCGTGGCGCATCGCCCGCTCGTACATCCGCCGGAACGGCTCGGTGAGCACGCCGTTCGTGCGGTCCAGCGAGTCCTGCCAGGCCACGATCTCCCCCAGCTGCGCGGCGAGATCCGCGCGGAGGGCCGCCTCGTCGACGGTGGTCGAGACGCCCTTCGAGACGACGATCCGGCCCGCGACGATCACGGTGTCGATCGACGAGCCGTTCTCGGAGTAGACGAGCTGGTTCTCGAGCCGCTGGCGCGGGGTGAAGTTCAGCGTCTCGAGGTCGTAGACGACGAGGTCGGCCTGCTTGCCGACCTCGATGCTGCCGGTGACGCCGTCGAGCACGGCGCTGCGCGCGCCTCCGATCGTTCCGGCCGTGAGCACCTCGGACACGGTCGGCCAGGTGGCGATGTCCGGATCCGTGACCTTGTGCAGGAGCGCCGCGGCCTTCACGACGTCGAGCATGCGCGGAGTGTCGCTGCTCGAGCAGCCGTCGGTGCCGAGGCCGAGGTTCACGCCCGCGTCGTGCAGCGCGCGCCACGGGGCGATGCCCGAGCCGAGCTTGAGGTTCGAGATCGGGTTGTGCGAGACGGACGTGCCGGCGGCGGCGATCCGCTCCATGTCGGAGTCGGTGAGCCAGATCCCGTGGGCGAAGGTCGTGTTCGGCGAGAGCGCGCCGATCCGCTCCATGTACTCGACCAGGGTCGAGCCGTAGGACAGCTCGCCGGTCACCAGCTGCGTCTTCGTCTCGAGGACGTGGATGTGGCACTCCGCCCCGTGCTCGAGCGCCAGCTCGGTCGCCCCCACGAGCAGCTCGGGCCCGCACCGCTGAGGAGCGGACGGGGCGACCATGTAGCGCAGCCGCCCGCCTCCCCTCCCGTGCTGGGTCGCGAACGCCTCGCGGCTGAAGGCGAGGTAGCCCTCCGTCGTCGGGCGCGACGCCGACCGCGCCTGGTCGAGGATCTCCGCGGGCACGTACTCCTCGAGGAACGGCATCGTCTCGTGGAAGGGCCTGCTGATCACGTGGCCCGAGATGTTGGCGCGGACTCCGATCTCGTCGTACGCGTCGAAGACCGCGGCGAGCTGCTCCGCGTCCTGGTCCGGGTTCTCGAGCACGTCGTCGACCAGGGTCGTGACCCCGGCCTTCAGCGATTCGAGGGCGAAGAGCGACGAGCGCAGCCGCACCAGATCCGGAGCGACGCGGCTGTTCCCGAGGATCGGGTACGACAGCAGCATCCACAGCTCGAGCGGCAGATTGTCGTAGCGGCCCTTGTAGAGGTACTCCCACGAGTGGGTGTGGGCGTTGACGAAGCCGGGGACGACCAGGCGGTCGCGCCCGTCGATCACCTCGTCGCCCGGCTCGGGAACGAGGCCCGGGCCGATCGCGACGATCAGCTCGTCGACGATGCGGATGCTCGCCGTGATCGGGACGGCGCCCGAGACCGGGTCCATGGTGATCACGGCGGCGTCGGAGAGGAAGAGGGGCATGGCGGTTCCGTTCGTGGTGCGGGGTGGGACGGGGCGGGCCGGCTCGCGAGGGGGCCGGCCCGCGGAGGGGCTCGGGCTCAGCCGCGGACGGGCTCGGGCTCCGCGGCGACCGGCGCGGCCGACTCCCGGCGCTCGACCCAGGCGGGAGCGTCCCGGCCGAGCAGGAGGTAGGCGATGCCGGCCGAGACTCCGCCCGCGAGCCACGAGACGTCGACGCCGCCGAGGGCGGTCGCGGCCGGACCCTGCAGGGCGGGCACCGAGCCGTTCATGAACAGCCAGGTCAGGGTCGCGCCGATCGCGAAGGAGAGCAGCGCCCGCCAGCGGACGTCCGGCAGCAGCGGCGAGCCGACCGGGGCGAACAGGTGCCCGAAGGAGCGGACGCGCGGCTCGAACACCGTGTAGTGCACCAGCACGATCGCACCCCACGGGGCGACCCAGCCGACGAGGCCGACCAGCCACGCGTCGAGCGTGGTGGCGAGGTCGTCCTGGAAGACGAAGAACACCGCGGCCGCGAAGGCCAGCACGCCGACGATGAGGCTGAGCGCGCGGCGCCCGAGCCGGATGTCGAGGGCCTGGGTCGCCATGCCGAACGAGTAGATGTTCAGGACGTTGGTCGCGATCGGGCCGTGCACCACCAGGAGCAGCACGGGGATCGCGAGGGCGCCGAAGTTCTCGACGATCAGCTCCCCGGGATCCACGGAGCCGTTCTTCGTCGCGAGGGTCGCGCCGAGGACGCCGAGCCAGACCACCGGGATGAACTGGCCGAGGACGCTGGCGAGGTAGAGCCCCCGCTTCGAGGAGCGGGGCCCGACGAAGCGGGAGTAGTCGCCGGCGTAGGCGAGCCAGGTGAGGCCCCAGCCGATGCCGATGGCGGTCATCACGATGGACATGGCCGCGATGCGGTCGCCGCCGGTGAGCGCGCCCTCCGCGGGGCCGGCGTAGGACCAGTCGATGTCGAGGAAGAACCAGGCGACGACCGACATGATCGCCAGCACCAGGAGGGTCGGCGGGACGGTCCAGCGCTCGAAGGCGGCGATCGCGCGGTAGCCGAGGAAGGAGATCGCGACCTGGACCGCCATGATCACCGCCGCCACCGCGATCTTCCAGCCGACGTTCGCCTGCTCCGGGTCGACGACGCCGACGGAGCCGAGGAGCGCGATGACCAGGTCGAGGACGATCCAGGTGTTGATGGCGCACCAGCCGATCACGACCACGGCCTGGATCGCGGCCGGGACGTAGTTGCCGCGCCGGCCGAAGATCGCCCGTCCCACGAGCATCCCGGTCGCCCCCGTCCGCTGGCCGAGGAGGACGAAGAAGCCGAACACCGCCATCCCGACGACGTTGCCGAGCACGAGGACGGTGACGGTGTCCGCCAGGCCGAGGCCCATGTTCACGCCGAGGGCGCCGAGCACCCAGTTGATGGGGGCGATGTTGGCGCCGGCCCAGATCCAGAACTGCCCGTCGAGCCGGGCGGTGCGTCGGGAGTCGGGCAGGGGACTCAGCGCGTCCTCGGCGTCGGCGGTGCCGTGCAGGGTGTCGGTGCTCATGGCGGATCCTCTCGGGGAGGGGGATGAAGGGGAGGGCGGGGCGCCCGGTGAGGCTCCACTCTCGTGCGGACCCGTTTCGGGCGGCGCGTCCGCGTGTAAATTCGCCGTGACGCGAGAGGACGTTCTGTATGGCCTACCTGCTGTCGGACGCGATGCGGGATCCGCGCCTCGCCGCCATGCTCCCGGTGGTGGCCGCCGGGCACGCGGCCGCCGAGCGCGCCGTGATCCGCTGGGCCCACACGAGCGAGCAGCTCGACATCGCGCCCCTCCTCCTCGGAGGCGAGCTGCTCCTGATGGAGGGCGCGCTCCTCTCGACCGACCAGGACCCGGCGGAGTGCCGCGAGTACGTGCGGTCTCTGGTCGACGCGGGAGTCGGCGCCCTCGCTCTCGAGCTCTCGCCGCGCCTGCCCGCGGTGCCGCCGCCGATCGTCGCGGCGGCCGACGAGCTCGGCCTCCCCGTGCTCGCCCTGCCCCGGCGCGTCCCCTTCGTGCAGGTCTGCGAGAGCATCAACACCCACCTCACCGAGCAGAAGTTCCGGAGCATCCGACTGGCGGACAGAGTGTCCGGTCTGCTGGCCGACGCGGCCTCCGGGGACGCCGGCGTCGACGAGCTCCTGCAGGTCGTCGCCTCCGCGACGGGCGCCTCCGCCTCGCTCGTCTCGCTCACGGGCGACGAGATCGCCCGCGCCTCGCCCGGGCCGGGCGTCGACACGGAGCCGACGGCCGGGACGTTCTCGAACGTGCTGCACGCGGGCGACTCCCTCCTGGGCACCCTGCATCTGCGGGCCCACGCCGACGCCGACCTCCACGCCGTCGCCGTCGCGCTCGACCGGGCGCCGGACGTCCTCGCGATCGCCGTGCTCCGGCACCGCCCGCCGTCGGTCACCGAGCGGCTGACCGCCCAGCTCTTCGCGATCGCATCTGTCGAGCGCGCGGACCCGGCGGCCGACCTCCAGATCGACGCCTTCCTCGGCCGCCTCGGCGCCGGCTCCCGGGAGCGCTACCTCGGCGTCCGGGCCGACACCGGTCACGACGACCGGCGGCTCCGCGCTCTGCTCCGCCTCCTGACGGGCGCAGGAGCGGATCCCGGCCCGGTGCTCTGCGTGGTCGGCTCCGAGCTGCTGGCGCTGCTGCCGTTCGCCACCGCCGCCGCGATGGAGGAGGGCCGCGCGGAGCTGCTGCGCCTCGGCGCCGCCCTCGACTCGGACGCTCTGCTCTGCGTCGGCAGCGGGCTCGGCGGGCAGGAGCGGGTGCCGCGGGAGCTGGCGGAGGTGCGCGGCGCGCGCGAGTGGGCGCCCGCAGGCGGAGTCGTCGACTCGCGCCAGTACCGCCTGGAGCGGTTCGCGAGCTCCCTGCAGGACGATCCGGAGGCGGACGACCTCGTCGAGGAGGTGCTCGGGCCCCTGCGCGCCCAGCGCGGCGAGCTGCTCGCCACCCTCGAGGCCTTCGCGTCGCTGTGGGGGAGCAAGACGGCGACGGCGGCCGCGCTCGGCATCGGCCGGCAGACCCTCTACGACCGGCTCGCGCGGATCGAGGAGCTGATCGGCCCGCTCGACTCGTCGCCGGCCCGCGCCCGGGTCGTCATGACCGCCGTCTTCCTGCACCGGGCGCGCGCGGCGCTCCCGGCGGGCTCGCCTCCGGTCGGGCGGACGTTCCCGCCTCCCGCCGAACGCTGACGCGGCCGGACGGGATCGAACGGCTCAGGCGGGCAGCAGCTCCGCGACGAGCGCCTGCACGCGGGCCCTGATGTCGTCGCGGATCGAGCGGACCTCCTCGAGCGGTCGGCCCTTCGGGTCGGCGAGGTCCCAGTCCTCGTAGCGCTTGCCCGGGAAGACGGGGCAGACGTCGCCGCAGCCCATCGTGATCACGACGTCGGAGGCCTGGACCTGCTCGGTGGTCATCAGCTGCGGGACGGCCTGCGAGATGTCGATGCCCTCCTCCGCCATCGCCTCGATCGCGATCGGGTTGATGCTGTCGCCGGGCTCGGAGCCGCCGGAGCGGACCTCGACGGCGCCGCCGGAGAGGGCGCGGAGGTAGCCGGCGGCCATCTGCGAGCGGCCGGCGTTGTGGATGCAGACGAAGAGGACGGTGGGGGCGGCCATCGGGGCTCCTGGTGTCGAGGGGCGGTGCTCGGAGGAGCACGGGGCGAGGGTAGCGCGCCCGGGCGAACGGCTCGCGGGCCCGCGGAGCCGCAGGAGACTCCGACGGCCGGGTCGGGAATATACCCCCCGGGGGTATGTTGCACTCCCTTGGACCGAACCGGAGGAGACACCATGACCGACCACGCCCACCACCACCCGACCACCTGGCGCGCCGCCGCCCTCGCGACCCTGCACTGCCTGACCGGCTGCGCGATCGGCGAGCTCCTCGGCATGGTGATCGGCTCCGCCCTGGGTCTGCCCGCCCTGGCGACGGTCGCCCTCTCGATCGTCCTCGCGTTCGTGTTCGGCTACGCGCTCACGCTGCGGGGGGTGCTCCGCTCCGGAGTGACGTGGCGCGCCGCCGTCGGCATCGCGCTGGCGGCCGACACCGTCTCGATCGCCGTGATGGAGGTCGTCGACAACACGGTGGTGCTCGCGATCCCCGGAGCGATGGACGCGGGCCTCTCGTCCGGCCTCTTCTGGGGCTCGCTCGCCGGCGCCCTGGCCCTGGCCTTCGTCGTCACGACCCCGGTGAACCGCCTGCTCATCTCCCGCGGCCGCGGCCACGCGGTCGTCCACGGCCTGCACGGCTGAGCCGCGCGGGTCTCGACAGGGCGCCTGCGGCGGCTGCTCGACCAGCAGGAGGCGCGTGCTGATCGAGCCGCCCGGGCCGCGGGCGCCGCGAGATCCCGTCGGCCGTCAGTCCTGCAGGCGGCGGTAGTGGCGGTTGCGGACCGAGAGGATCGCGCCTCCGATCACCGCAGCGAGGAACGAGCCGGCCAGGACGCCGACCTTCACATGGTCGTCGGACTCGCTGCCCGCGCCGAACGACAGCTCGCCGACCAGCAGCGACACCGTGAATCCGATGCCGGCCACGAACGCCATGCCGATCACGTCCACCCAGCGCAGCGACGGATCCAGGCCGATGCCGCGGAACCGGGTCAGGAGGAAGGTGCTCCCGGCGATGCCGAGCGGCTTGCCGAGCACGAGGCCCGCGATGATGCCCACGGCGATCGAGTCCTGGAACGAGTCGACCAGGCCCGCGACTCCGCCGACCGTCACTCCGGCCGAGAAGAACGCGAAGACCGGCACCGCGACCGCGGTCGAGAGGACGCTCCAGCGGTCGGCGAAGTGCGCGGCGAGGCCGTCGTAGACCGGGCGCCCCTCCGCATCCGACCCCACCTGCACCCGGGCGCGCTTCGTCGCGACGACCGGCACGGTGAAGCCGAGCAGCACGCCCGCGACCGTGGCGTGGATGCCCGAGGCGTGCACGAGCGCCCACGTCGCCACTCCGAGCGGGATCAGCACCCACCAGGCGCGCACGCCGCGCTGCACGCAGACCGCGAAGACCGCCAGCGGCACCAGCGCGAGCAGGAGCATCAGCACGTCGATGCCGGCGGTGTAGAAGACGGCGATGATCGTGATCGCGATGAGGTCGTCCACCACGGCGAGCGTGAGGAGGAACGTCCGCAGCGCCGGCGGGAGGAAGCGGCCGACCACGGCGATCACCGCGACGGCGAAGGCGATGTCGGTGGCGGCGGGGATCGCCCAGCCGTCCAGCGCGGCTCCTCCGCGGGGCAGGTTCACCGCGGTGAAGATCAGGGCGGGGACGGCCACGCCGCCGACGGCCGCGACGATCGGCACGAGCGCCGTCTTCGGGTCGCGGAGCTTGCCGGCGACGAACTCCTCCTTGAGCTCGAGCCCGACGACGAAGAAGAAGATCGCGAGCAGGCCGTCGGCCGCCCACGACCCGACGCTCAGCTCGAGGTGCAGGGCCTCGGGGCCGAAGCGGAAGTCGCGGACCGCGCTGTAGAGCGCGGACGCGGGGCTGTTGGCGACGATCAGGGCGAGGAGGGTCGCGGTGAGCAGGAACGCTCCGCCGACCGTGTCCTTCTGGAGGGTCTGGCGGAGTCCCCGCCAGATCGAGTGGGGGGCCTGATCGGCGGGCAGGGGCTGGTGCGGCATGAGGGGTTCCGTCCGGAGGGGTGGGTGAGCGCGGGGACGCGGCCGCGGGCTCCGGAGGAGGGGCGGTCGCGGGTCAGCCGCGCGGCGGCGGGCAGCCGGCGATCTCGCCGTGCGCGTTCGTCCCCCACGAGCTGAGCCATCCGTTCGTGCCCGAGGCGCGCTTGGTCAGCAGCTGCCGGGTCGGGTACGCCGCGGCGGCGCGCGCGCGGGCGCGGCTCAGCGGAGGGAGGGTCAGGGGCACCGCACCAGGGTACCGGTGGCACCCGCGAGGGGGCCGGGTGTGCACGAGCGCTCGGAGGAGGAGCCGTCTCTCCCGCTGCCGAGCCTCCCCGCCCCGTCCGCTCAGGGGACCTCGTGCCCCGGGCCCGACTGCCCGCCGAGCAGCGGGCGCAGCGCGGTCGCGACGGCGTCGGCGCGCTCCTCGCCGCCGAACCACGCGTTGCCGGCCCGCACGAGCGGGTAGGCGGCCGCGAGGAGGTCGCGCCCCGCCGGGGTCAGGGCGATCCGGGAGTGACGGCCGCGGCCGCGCTCGGCGCCCCGGTCGAGCAGGCCCCGCTCCGCCAGCCCGGCGACCAGGGCGGTCATGCTCTGCGGGCGGACGCCGACGGCGCGGGCGAGGTCGGCCTGCGTCAGCCCGTCGGCCGCCGAGAGCTGTGCCAGCACGCCGAACTCGACCGGGCTGAGCCCGACCGGCGCGAGCGCGTCGCCGACCCGCCTCGCCAGGTCGCGGGCGGCGCGGATGACCGTCCAGGCGGCGATCGCGTCGACGTCGTCGCGGGTCAGGGAGAACTCCGAGGACATGGACCGAGCGTAGCGGCGTAGTCTTCGAGTATCAGTTAGTTGATACCGAGGAGGAATCATGAGCGATGTGATCGCGATCACCGGAGTCACCGGCGACGTCGGCGGCAAGACCTTCGAGCGGCTCGTGGCGGCCGGCGCGCCCGTCCGCGCGATCGTCCGCCGGCCCGAGCAGGCGGCGGCCCTCGCGGCCCGCGGCCTCGACGCACGGATCGCCGACCTCGGCGACGGGGCCGCGCTGACCGCCGCCCTCCGGGGCGCCGACCAGCTCTTCCTGGTCACCGCCGCCACCCCGCGCCAGGCCGATCACGGCGCCACCGCCGTCCGCGCCGCCCAGGAGGCGGGCGTCCGCGCGCTCGTGCAGCTCTCCGGCGGCGACGCGGCCGAGCACTCGCCGCTCCCCTGGGGCCGCGCGATCTGGCGGACCGACGAGCGGGTGCGCGCCTCCGGGCTGCCCGCGACGATCCTCCACGCCTCGGGCTTCCTGACGAACCTCGAGCCCTCGGCGCCCGCGATCTCGCGCGGTCTGCTCCCGCAGACGATGGGGCGCGGCGTCATCCCGTGGATCGACACCGCCGACATCGCCCGGGTCGCCGCGCACGTCCTCGAGGCGGGAGGGCACACCGGCGCCGAGCCCGTCCTCACCGGACCGGCCCTGCTCGACGGACCCGGCGCCGCCCGCGAGCTGACCGCGGGCCTGGGGCGGCGCGTCCGCTACCTGCACCTGCCCAGCCGCGTGTTCGCCGGGGTCCTGCGCCTCGTCGGCATGTCCGCGTGGCAGGCGGAGGGGCTCCGTCGGCAGTTCGGAGTCGTCGCCCGCCGCGGCCTGGACGGCGTCGACGTGCTCACCGACGAGGTCGAGCGGATCACGGGGACGCCGGCCCGCTCGACGGCCGACTGGGCGCGGTCCCGCCGCTCCGTGCTCCTCGGGCGGGAGTAGCCGCGACCCCTGCACGCTCCACTCGGCACCGGTACCCCTACCCGCGGATCCGCCGCAGGCGCATCGTGGAGCCATGAAGCAGATCCAGTACGCCGGCGCGACCTTCCAGGTGGGGGACGCGGTCGCCGACGCACTCGTCTCCTACGCCTCCGGGCTCGCCGCCCACGGCCGCACCGACAGTGTCGAGCTCCCCGTGCTCGGCGGCGACGGCCACGCGACGGTCGTGACGCTGCTGCTCAACTCCGCGACGAGCCTCTTCGTCTCCGGCGCCGCAGGCCTCCTGCCCGGGCTCGACGAGAAGGCCGTCGCCGCCGACCTCCGCCAGCGGACGCAGTGGCTGGACGCGGTCCCGGCGGTCACCGCCGTGGAGCCGAGCGCTCCGGAGGACCTGATCTGGCTCGAGTTCCCGGAGGTCGCGGCCCTGATGGATCCCGAGACCGGCGCCCGCTCCCCCGCGACGCTCCACCTCGTCGAGCACTCGCCGCGGCGCGACTCCCTCGTCTTCACCGTCGTCTACGTCAGCACCCTCGACCGCGACCTGGGCTCGGGGGAGATCCGCCGGCTGCTCGAGACGAGCCGCCGCAACAACGTCGAGCACGGCGTCTCGGGGATGCTCGTCTTCCGCGGCCGCCGCGTGATGCAGCTGCTCGAGGGCGAGGAGTCCGACGTGCGCTCGCTCTACGCGCGGATCCTCGCCGACCCGCGGCACGAGGGCGTGGTCACCGTCTGGACCAGCGTGCACGAGCAGCGCCGCTTCCCGGACTGGTCGATGGGCTTCGACGAGCTCGACCTGCCCGTCGAGCGGCCCGCCTCCTGGCCCGAGCCGGACCTCCCCGAGCAGTCGATCGACGCCGTGGCGGACGACTACCTCCGCCGCCGGTCGGAGGCGCTGCGGAGCGCGCTGGTGAGCAGCGACCCCCTCGTCGCGAGCCTCGCCGTCATCCTGCACGGGCACCGCCCGGAGCGCGTCCTCGAGGGCGGCGCCGGAGTGCGGCTGCGCTGCGCCGAGTGCCGCGCCTTCGACGCCCACGACGGGTACGACTCCTACCCCTGCGCGACCGCGAGGACCGCGATCCAGGCGCTCGAGGCGGCCTGACGCGAGCCGGGCGGCCGTGCGGGATCACCGTCCCGGGCGCTCCGAGCGCACCCCCTTCCGCGGGTCTGCGCAAGCCCGTCCGCTCGCCCCGGCGCGCCCCTAGGGTGAGGCCATGACCGATCCCGGCGCGGCCCGCCACGACGTCCTCATCATCGGCGGCGGCAACGCCGGACTCTCGACCGCGGGACGGCTGCGGCGCTCCGGAGTGAACGACGTCGCGGTGATCGAGCCCCGGTCGACCCACGTCTACCAGCCGATGCTCTCCCACGTCGCGGGCGGCACCGCACCCGCCTCCGCGGCGACCCGGCCCCAGGGCTCGGTGACGCCGAAGGGGGTCGTCTGGATCCAGGACCGCGTCGAGACGGTCGACCCGGTCGCGCACACGGTCACCCTCCTCTCCGGCCGCACCGTCGGCTACGGGCAGCTCGTCGTCTGCCCCGGGATCCAGAAGGACTGGGCCGCGGTCCCCGGGCTCCAGGAGGCGATGGACTCGCCGTTCGGAGTGTCGAACTACGAGTACGAGTACGCCCGCAAGGCGTCGCAGGTGCTCCGCGAGGTCCGCTCCGGCACCGTCGTCTTCACGCAGCCCGGCGGCCCCGGCACCTGCTCCGGCGCCTCGCAGAAGCCGATGTACCTCGCCTGCGACTACTGGCGCGCGACCGGCGTCCTCGACCGCATCCGCGTCGTGCTCGTCGTGCCGACCCCCACTCTGTTCGGGATGCCGCTGATCGACTCCGAGCTCGAGCGGAAGGTGGCGGAGTACGGGATCGAGGTCCGCTACGGCCGCGAGCTGGTCGAGGTCGACGCGGCCGAGCGGCGGGTCGTCCTCGCCGTCGACGAGCGCGCGACCGCCCTCCCCGGCCCCGACCGCGCGCGGCGCTCGACCGACGGCCCGCGCGAGACGCTGTCGTACGACGTGCTGCACGCCGTGCCCCCGCAGTCGGCCCCCGACTGGCTGGCCGGCACCGGACTGGCCGCCGAGGGCGACGAGGGCGGCTTCGTCGAGGTCGACCCGCTGACCCTGCGGCACCCGCGGTTCCCCGACGTGTGGGCGCTCGGCGACGCGGCGGCCACGGTCAACTCGAAGTCCGGAGGAGCACTGCGCCAGCAGACCACCACGCTCGCGAAGAACCTCGTCGCCGCGCAGAAGGGGCGCCCGCTCCCCCGCGTCTACAACGGCTACTCCGTCTGCCCCTTCGTGGTCTCGCGGTCGAGCGTGGTGTTCGCCGAGTTCGACGACCGCTACCGCCCGAAGCCGACCGTCCCCTTCTGGACGGGCCTGGCGAAGGAGCGGCGCCTCACCTACCTCGCCGACCGCCGCGTCCTGCCGTGGGTGTACTGGAATCTGATCCTGCAGGGACGGGCCTGAGCGTCCTCTTCCGGACATGTCCGGAAGAGGCGCTTGCCGCTGCCGGAGGCGCTCCCGAGACTGAGGGGTCGGCACCACCGTCCGACGTGCCCCCTCGTCTCCTGGAGGACCCGATGCGGCCCAGCCCGACTCCCGACCGCTCCGGCACCGCGCGATGACGACCGCGCAGGACTGGGGGCCCTCGACCGACGCGGACTCCGCCGGCGGTCCGCCCGCCTCGCGGAGGCAGCGCGTGCGCGCCTGGATGCGCGGCGGCTCCTTCGGGCCGACCGGCCTCACCCGGCGCGGCTGCCTCCTGGTGCTGGCGTCGGTGCTCGTGGTGGCGGTGCCGGTCGTCGCGCTGACGCTCGCGCACGTCGACCCGCACGCGTCGCTGAAGGTCTGGATCCTGGCGATCACGCTGATCGCGCTGGTCGGAGCGCTGCTCCGGGTCGTCGCCGACGCCGGTCCGGACCCGCAGGCCGACCTCGACCGCGCGGGCAAGGCGGTCGGAGCAGTGGCCGCGGCCTACACGGCGCTGGCCGTGATCATCGACTGGGGGATGCTGCACCTCTGAGGCGCGGTCAGCGGGCCTCGTCGCGCGGGTCGTCCGTGCCGTCGGGAGCGCTGCCGATCACGTCCGGTGTGCCGCCGGTGCCGCCCTGCGCGCTCCCGGTCCCGCCCTGCGCCGCTCGCTCGTCCTCGCGCCGGCTGAGCCAGCCCGGGCCCTCGCGCCGCAGCCGCTCCGCCTCCGGACTCGGGACGGGCGGCGCCGCCGGCCGCCGCAGGAGCCGCACCTGCCGGACCGCGCCGAGCACCACTCCGGCGCCGAACAGCGGCAGGCCGAGCAGGAGCACCAGCCACAGCGGCGCGTGCCGGCGTCCGCCGCCGACGACCGCGCCGAGATCCCAGCCCGCGTCCGCCGCCAGCCAGAGCATCCCCGCCACGAAGACGGCGCTCACCAGCGAGAGCGCCCAGGGCTGCGCGAGGAGGAGCGCCTGCGCGCGCTCCGTGCGGAAACCCTTCGCCATGCGCCGATCCTAGGCGGGCGTCAGCCGGCGAGGATCCGGTCGACCAGCCCCTGCGCGTCGCCCTCCGCGGGAACGATCTGCACGGTGTCGCCCTCGATCGGCTGCATGACGGAGAGCGCAGACTCGACCCGGTCGCCCACGCGGAGGAGGAGCCGGGCGTCGGCCCCCTCGTCGATGGCCGCCTGGGAGCCGCGGCGCAGGAGGGCGGCGCCCGCCTCGTCGAACCGGACGTCGACGGCCCCCGTGCTCGGATCGGCCTCGACCGCGGCGACGCCCGCGCGGGTGAAGTCCTCGGGATCGACGAGGACGTCCTGCCCGCCGACCGGGACGCACTGCGGATCGGAGCCGGGCTCGCAGAGCGCCGAGACGGCGACCCCGAGGCCGCCGACGGGCTCCGGAGTGGCGGACGGGGACGCCGCGGGCGACGACCCGGCGGAGCAGCCGGTCAGGGCGAGCAGGAGGAGCGCGGCGGCTCCGGGGGCGGTGCGGCGGATCACGGGATCTCCTCGGGTCGCGTCGGAGCGCGCCACGATACCGAGGCTCCGGCGCTGCGGCCACTCGGCGGCACGGCTCGGGCGGAGCGGCTGCGGGCGGAGCGGCCGGTCCGCGGCACGGCCTGGGCGGGCGGCGGCGGCCCGCCCTCAGAGCCGGACGACCAGCTTCACCGCCGACACACCCTCGTGCAGCCGGTCGAGGGCGGGCTGCAGCGCGGCGAGCCCCTCACCCACCACCTCGGGCGCCGGGGCGCAGACGTGACGGCCCTCGGCGAGCGCCGCCGGCAGGTGGTCGCGCCACAGCATCGGCCCCACCTCGTTCGTCATCAGCGAGCCGCCCCAGACGAAGCGGGCGCGGATGCCGCGGCGACGGGCCGCGATCTGCAGCGCCGCGGTGCCGCCGACCAGGCGCAGCATCGTCCGCACGAAGGCGGCGCTGACACCGCGCCGGCGCGGGAGCGAGCCGAACGAGACGGAGGGGCTGGCCAGGGCGACGCGTCGCGCTCCGGTGCCCGCGGCCACCGCCACCGACGGGGCACCGGAGCCCGTCCCGATCGCGAGCACCCCCGCGACCTCGTGGCCCGCGAGCGCCGCCACCAGGTCGGCGACGACGGTGGGGCTGCGGTAGTCGAGCACGATCTCGGCGCCCAGCTCGCGCATCCGATCGTGGTTGCGGGGCGACGCGGTCGTCGCCACGCGGTGCCCGGAGGCGACGGCGAGCTGGATCGCGTTGCTCCCCACGCTCGTCGTCCCGCCCCAGACCACGACCGTCCTGCCCGTCGGCCGGACCGGGGCGCTCGGGTGCGGCAGGGCGAGGTGGTCCCGCTGGAACAGCGCCGTCGCCGCCGTCGAGACCGCGAGCGGCAGCACCGCCGCCTCCTCGAAGCCCAGCCGGTCGGGGATCGGCGCCGCCAGGTCCTCGCGCACGACCGTGTACTCCTGGAACGCGCCCTCGTCGCGGTTCCGCCGCCCGCGCTCCATCCCGACCGCGTACGCGACGACCCGGTCGCCGACGGCGAAGCGCGTCACTCCAGGGCCGACCGCCTCGACCACTCCGGCCACGTCCTCCCCGAGCACCGCCGGGTACGGCACCCACCGGAACATCAGATCGCCCGTCCACTGCTTCATCTCGTCGACCGGATTCACGGCCAGGGCGCGGTTGCGCAACAGGACCTCCCCCTGACCGGGGACGGGCATCGGAGCGGGGCGGACGACGAGGTCGGCCCGCGGGGCGGTCAGCAGGGCGGCGGCGTTCTCGGGCACGGGCGGCTCCAGTCGGAAGTGATGGCAGGACGTGTCGTCACTCTACTCCTGATGACACGTCGTGTCGTCAGCTATCCTGGGCGCATGTCACGCTGGGCCCCCGACGCCGCCCTCCGCCTCGAGCAGGCGGCGATGGAGCTCTTCGCCGAGCACGGCTACGCGGGCACCACCGTCCCCGCGATCGCGGAGCGCGCCGGGCTCACCACCCGCACCTTCTTCCGCCACTTCGCCGACAAGCGCGACGTCCTCTTCCTCCGCGAGCGCGAGTTCCCCGAGATCGTCGGCCGCCTGCTCACCGGCGCCCCCGCCGGCCTCGTGCCGATGGACCTCGTGATGCACGGCCTCGAGGCGGCCGCCTCGGGCGACCTCCAGACCTGGCGCGCTCAGATTTCCGCCCGTCGTGCCGTCGTGCGCTCCGAGCCGCAGCTGCGCGAGCGCGAGCTCCTGAAGTCGGCCGCCCTCGCCGAGAGCATGCGCGCCGCCCTCGTCGACGCCGGAGTCGCGCCGGAGGACGCGGCCCTCGCCGCCCTCGCGGCCTCCGCCCTCTTCGACCTCGCCCTGGAGCGCTGGCTCGCCGCACCCGAGGGGTCCCTCCTGGTCGACGTCCTCCGCGCCGAGCGCGCACGCCTCCGCGCGCTGCTCGCGCGCTGACCCGCACGACGCTGTCGAGACGTCGCGAACGGTCGTCCTCCGCGGCGGGAGGCGACCGTTCGCGACGCCTCGGACCGGCGAGCGGGGACGATCCGCTCAGAGCGCCCAGGGGAAGGCGGGGGCGTTCGAGCGGGCGCCCTGCGCGGCCTTCGAGCGGCCGGGCTCGCCGAGCTCGGCGAGCAGCGCCTCCGACTCGCCGACGAGGACCGCGAGCGCGCCGGGCGTGAACCAGTCGGGACGCAGGGCGAACAGGAGGTCCTCGGTCGCCGTGTTGCCGCTGGCGCCCGGCGCGAAGGGGCAGCCGCCGAGGCCGCCGAGCGCGCCGTCGACCACCGCGGCCCCGGCCTGCACGGCGGCGATCGCGTTCGCGACGCCCGAGCCCCAGGTGTCGTGGCCGTGGAACACGATCTCGCGCGGCGGGGACTCCGCGGCCACGCGCGACACGAGCGACGCCACCTGGCCGGCGTGCGCCTGCCCGAGCGTGTCGCAGACGACCACGTCGGCCGCTCCCTCCGCCCGCGGGTCGCGCGCGATCGCGAGCACGCGCTCCGGGTCGACCGGGCCCTCGAACGGGCAGGTGAAGGAGGTGGCGATGCACAGCTGGATCCGACCGCCGACGCTCTCGGCGAGCGCGAGCGCCTCCGGCATCGCGGCCATGCTCGCCTCGGTCGGCCTGCCGACGTTGGCGAGGTTGTGCGAGTCGGACGCCGAGAAGCAGTACTGGAAGCGGCGCGCCCCCGCGGCGGCCGCACGCTCGACGTGGCGCGGAGTCGCGACCCACACCCAGCACCGCTCCAGCTCCTCGGGAGTGAGCGCGGCGATCACGTCGAGGGTGTCGGCCATCGGAGGGACGAGGTCGCCGCGCGCGAGCGAGCCGATCTCGAGCTCGGGCACCCCTGCGGCGAGCAGCGTGCGCGCGAGGTCGACCTTGCGCTCGGTCTTCAGGAGCTTGCCGGTGAGCTGCAGGCCGTCGCGGAGGGTGACGTCTCGCAGGCGCGCGGAGGCGAGCGCGGTCACCGGCCGGCCTCCTCGGCAGCGGCGGCGGAGGGAGCGGCAGGAGCCCCGCCGGCGGAGGGAGCAGCGGGACCGGTGCGCCGGAGCATCCCCAGCACCTCCTCGGTGTCCTGGCCCAGGTCGGGCGCGAGCGAGCGGATGGGGAGGGAGCGGCCGCCGAGCACCGGCACGATCCCCGGGAAGCCCACGCCGCACAGGGTGCCGCCGGCGTCCTCGACGTCGAAGGCCTGGATCATGTCGCGCGCCGCGTACTGCTCGCTCGCGCTGATGTCGGCGGCCGTGTAGATCGGGCCGGAGGGGACGCCCTCGTCGTCGAGGACCGCGAGCGCCTCGGCGGCGGTGCGGCCCGCCGTCCACGCGCCGATCGCCGCGTCCAGCTCGTCGCGCCGGGCCCAGCGCTGCTCGTTCGAGGCGAGCGCCGGGTCCCCGCCCAGGTCGGCGCGGCCGATCACCGCCATCAGCCGCTGGAAGATCGCGTCCGCGTTCCCCGCGATCACGATGCTCGCCCCGTCGGCGCAGGTGTAGGCGTTGGTCGGGGCGATGCCCTCCATCCGCCCGCCGACGCGCTCCCGGACGATGCCGTGCGCCTGGTAGTCGGGGATCAGCGACTCCGTCATCGAGAACATCGCCTCGTGCAGCGCGACGTCGACGACCCGCTCCGCCAGCGGTGCCGGATCCAGCCCCGCGGAGCGGCGGGTCTCGCGCTGGAACAGCGCCATCATCACTCCGTAGCCCGCGTACAGCCCGGCGATCGAGTCGCCGATCGAGACGCCGACGCGCACGGGCGGCCGGTCCGGGTCGCCGACCAGCTCGCGGAACCCGCCCATCGCCTCCGCGACCGCCGCGAACCCGGGCCGGGCCGACAGCGGGCCGGTCTGCCCGAACGCGGAGATGCGGCCGATCACGATGCCGGGCCGGGCCTCGTCGAGCACGTCCGGCCCGATCCCCCAGCGCTCGAGCGTGCCGGGCCGGAAGTTCTCGAGCACCACGTCGCACTCGGCGACCAGGCGGCGGACGGCGTCCCGCCCCTCGTCCGTGCGCAGGTCGAGCGCGATCGAGCGCTTGTTGCGGTTGATCGTGTGGAAGAGGAGCGAGGTCTCGGACCCCTCGTGCAGCCGCCAGCGGCGCAGCTCGTCCCCCGTGCCGGGCCGCTCCACCTTGATCACCTCGGCGCCGAAGTCGGCGAGCAGTCGGCCAGCCGTGGGCGCCGCGATGAAGTTGCCGAGCTCGAGGACGCGGACGCCCGCGAGCGGGAGGGGTGCGGTCATGGCACGGCCTTTCGCTCCCGTCGAGGCTAGCGCGGAGGACGGCGCCACCCCCTGCCCTCACGCGGACGCCCGACCTACACTTGCCGGACATCATGCGCAGACACACCCTCACTCCGCGACCGGACTGGCGAGCCCGCTGCGACGAGATCGGCTTCAGCTTCTACGACCTCCCCTCCGAGGGCGGCCGCCCCTACTGGAACGAGTCCGCGGCCTACTCCTTCGAGCCCGCCGAGATCGACCTGCTCGAGCGCACGACCTCGGAGCTCTTCGACCTCTGCATGGAGGCGTGCGAGCTCGTGGTGCGGAAGGGCCGCTTCGCCGAGTTCGGCATCCCGCCCCGCTTCCACGACCTGGTGCGCACCTCGTGGGACGAGGACGACCCCACGGTCTACGGCCGCTTCGACCTCGCCTACGACGGCGCGGGCGCAGTGAAGCTGCTCGAGTTCAACGCCGACACCCCGACCTCGCTGGTCGAGACCGCCGCGGCCCAGTGGCAGTGGCTCGTCGAGACGAAGGGGCCCGACGCCGACCAGTTCAACAGCCTGCACGAGCAGCTCGTCGAGCAGTGGCGCCACCTCCGCCTCGAGCGCTGGAGCCTCGACGAGGGCGCCCGGCTGCACCTCGCGTCGCTGCACGACTCCGGAGACGGCGAGCTGATCGTCGAGGACGCCGACACCGTCGCCTACATGGCCGAGACCGCGGCGCAGGCCGGCTTCGACCCCAAGCTGATCTTCGTCGAGGACATCCGCTACGAGCTCGACGGCGCCGGCTTCCTCGACGGCGACGGCGAGCCGATCCGCCACGTCTTCAAGCTCTACCCGTGGGAGTGGATGCTCGGCGAGCAGTTCGGCGGCCTCCTCCTCGACCGGCGCGAGCGCACCCGCTGGGTCGAGCCGGCGTGGAAGCTCCTGCTCAGCAACAAGCAGCTGCTGGTGGTGCTGTGGGAGATGTTCCGCGGCCACCCGAACCTGCTGCCCGCCTCCGTGCATCCGCTGCCCGGCACCGCCCAGGTGCGCAAGCCGCGCCTGGGGCGGGAGGGCGCCAACGTGACGGTCCTCGACGCCGACGGCTCGGTCGTCGCCGAGAACGGCGGGAGCTACGGCGCCGAGGGCTTCATCCACCAGGAGCGCGCCGAGCTGGCCCGGGTCGACGGGAAGACCGTCGTCATCGGCAGCTGGATCGTCGGCGAGACCCCGGCCGGCATCGACGTGCGCGAGACGAGCGGCCTGATCACCGGCGACCTGGCGGAGTTCGTCCC
Source organism: Rathayibacter sp. AY1D9 (assembly GCF_002932395.1). NCBI lineage: Bacteria > Bacillati > Actinomycetota > Actinomycetes > Micrococcales > Microbacteriaceae > Rathayibacter > Rathayibacter sp. AY1D9. The sequence goes on along the minus strand of NZ_PSVQ01000043.1, from coordinate 135 downwards.
CCACTACATCGAGGGCGGACGGAGCGACGGGGTCGCGACGGCCGCGGACGGCGCGTCGGCCGCCTCCCGCCCCGGGCACGGCGCTGACCCACGCCGACGGCGATCCCGTCGAGCGGCACTTCTTCCCGAGCGCGA